>DASQHK010000272.1:0-8998 GCA_035632135.1 Bryobacterales bacterium | reverse complement strand
GTTTCGAGTAGCATAATGGAGGCCCTGGAGCGCCTCGCTGCGCTCCACGGGAGGAGGACTCCATTATGGACAGACGTCATTTTCTGGGCCGGTCGGTGGCGGGAGGGATCGCGCTCGGGGGCGTTGCGGCGCTCCAGCGGCCGCCCTCGGCCTACGCGCAACGCTCCGATCTGCCGGCGAAGTTCACGCCCTCGGCCTACAGCATGCCCAGGTCCGCCAACAGCGCGTCCCTCACGGCGGACTACTACACTTACGCCGACAACCTGGTGATCGAGCGCAACCAGCCCGGGAAGCCGCACCAGGGCAAGGTGCTCGCCGCCATCCAGGCACACTCCGACGACATCACTTTGTTCGCCGCCGGCACGGTCGCCAAGCTCATCGACGAGGGATATACGGGCTACCTCATCCGGCTATCGAATGATGAGAAGGCGGGCAAGACGGTTGGCTACGGCGTCGTGCAGAACGAGATCGACAACCGGGAAGCGGCCAAGGCGCTCGGCTGCAAGAAGGCGTTCTCGTTTTATTACCGGAACCATCGCATGGACGACTGCGCGATGATCGAGCTGCGCCAGCGCTTGATTTTTATGTTCCGGCTGCTGCAGGTGAACACCGTCGTGGCCATGGACCCCTACGACCACTACGATGAAAATCCCGACCACCTCGTCGTCGGCAAGGCGGTGGAGACGGCGTGCTGGATGTCGACGCCCGGCGGCGGCCGGGAATATCCGGAGCAGCTCAAGGCCGGGCTGAAGCCGGCGCACGTGAACGAAAAGTATTATCACTCGCGGGCGCCGCAGGGCCACAACCTGGTGAATCGCGTCGTGGATATCAGCTCCTATATCGATCACAAGGTGCGCGCCAACATCGCCAACAAAGGCAAGGGCCCGGCGGGCGATTCCGGAAAGCGCCTGCGGCAGGAGCTGGCGAGACAGGGCAAGAAACTGCCTTTGCTGGGGAACGATGACGACGCTGCCAACTTCCAGTATGTAAAGCACTTCCTCATGGAGGATTTCCACACGCTGGGCCAGCAGTTCGGCGTGGAGTACGCCGAAGTGTTCCGCTACATCGGCCCGGAGCCGGACCATCGCCCGACGGTTCGCAAATACGTTGACGACAACGCAGTACCGCTGTAAGGCCGGAAAGCAGGAGACAAATTATGGATCGACATAGCATTTTCACAATGCCCGCGCTTGCGGGTGCGGCGTTTGCGCCGGCGGCTGCAGCGGCGCCGGCCGCGGCCGGGGAAGTGGTCGTGGTGAAGGACGAGCCAGGGCAGCCGCACCGCGGCAAGGTCTTTGCGGCGATTCATGCCCACCTGGACGATATTCCCTATTACGCCTCGGGCCTGTGCGCCAAGCTGATGAGCGAGGGCTACACCGGCTACGTCATCCGCACCAGCAACGACGAACGGTGCGGCGGGCACAGCACCGCGGAGAACATTTTCAGCAACGAGCAGGACCACCTTCGAATGGCCGCGGTTCTCGGGTTCCGGGACGTGTTCGACTTTTACTACCAGAACCACGACATGGATGGCATCTCGTACGTCGACCTGCGCGGCCGGCTGATTCTCATTTTCCGGATGCTCAAAGTGGATACGATTATTTCTTTCAATCCGTGGGGGCACGGGGAGGAGAATCCGGACCACTGGGTGACCGGGCGCGCGGTGGAAGAGGCGTGCTGGATGGCCAGCATGCCGAACGATTTCCACGAGCACATGGAGGCGGGAATCCAGCCGCACGCGGTGAGGGAACGGTATTACTTTTGTGCCCGGGCGGGACAGCCCTTCAACCGCGTGGTCGATATCAGCTCCCACATCGAGAAAAAGATCGACGCGATCGTGGAATGCAAGTCACAGGGGGATGGCAATCGCGGGGCCCTCGTTCGCGCGCAGCTCGCGCGGGAGGGGAAGCGGCTGCCGCTGCTCGGCAACGATGACCGCACCGCCGACCGCGCCTACGCGCGCCAGTTTTTGCTCGACGACGACCGGGAATACGGCAAGCAGCACCATCTTCCGTACGCCGAGCGGTTCTATTACATCGACGAGCGGCGGCCGGCGAAGTCGAAGGCTGACGAGTACATTGAAAAGAACGCGGTGCGGATCTGACGGGGGATGGGGTCGGTGCGGCGAACCTTGAGGAAGAGCGCTTCCGTCTGTCGCGCCGCGTTCAACGGCCCGGCGGTACACTGGTGGCAGGAGCCGAGGCTATGACGAACAGACTTCCACTTCCTCCGCCGGGCTTTGACGATTTGCCGGTCGAAGATCAAATCGGCTACGTCCAGTCCCTTTGGGATCGAATTGCAGCCAGGGTGGATCAGGCGCCTGTTCCAGAGTGGCAGAAGCAAGTGCTCGACGAGCGCCTCGCTGCCCGTGAAGCCCATCCTGAGGAGGCGAGGCCGTGGGACGACGTGCTCGATGAGATTCGGTCGAAGCTGGGCCGCCGATCAGAGCGCTGATGCGCAAACTCGCCGCCCGGCGTTAGGCGCAGCTTGATGTCGAGGAGGCAGCCACGTGGTACGAGAACCGGCGGCCTGGTCTCGGGCTTCGATTCCTGGACGATCTCGATTATGTTATGAAGCGGATCACTGCGACTCCGTTTCAGTTTCCAGAGATTCATGCGGGGATCAGGCGCGGCTTGCTGAGGCGATTCCCATATTCCGTGTACTTCTCGGCGGGCGGCGAGCAAGTTGAAGTCATTGGCGTTCTGCACCAGCATCGCCATCCCGACGCCTGGAGAAATCGCTTGTGATTGAGTAACACATCGCCGGGCGGGCTAACCGGCCACGTATCCGGCCGTTATTAAGTGCGACGGGGAAACGCAGCGATGAAGAGAGAATACGATTTCTCAAAGGGGGAACGGGGGAAATTCTACCGGCGGGGCGTCGAATTGAACATCCCCGTCTACTTGGATCCCGACGTTGCCAAGGTGGTACAGCAGCGCGCGCACAAGGCGGACGCCAGCGTCGGAGCAGTGGTCAATGAATGGCTGCGCAAGGACATTCGGACCGGCAGGCAAGCGCGCACTGTGAGGGCAAGGTAGCGACCGGGACTAGGCGACCTGATGGAACAGGCCGAATTCAAGCTCGACGACCGTGCCAAGGAGCTGTGGCACCTGCGGTACTGCAAGCTGCTTAATGCGTAAGGCTACGGGCGGGGCTGTTCGTGTGGCCTACGTGAGAGAACTAACAAGGCGCGGCGCCGAGGGTGCAACAGCTCCCCGAGACTGCCAACGACCCAGACGCTCAGGCCCACCCGCTTTTGGCCGTCGCTTGCTGCGCCCTGTCAGCCAGCCTTCGACCGGTGCTTCGTCGTGCCCGGAAGAGCTGCTATGACCGATCGGAGTAAGGAATTCACTGCCTCGGACGTCTGAAAGACCGATGCCACATCCGGATCGAGAACCACAGCAACGGCGCTGCCCTTCATCAGCGCTGCAAAACGGTTCGGCCGCGCTTTGCGGTAATCGAAGGAATACTCTTCCCGCATGTCGGCCGCCGCAAAGCCCCGGCGCCTACGATTGGATGTTCTCTTCATAGTCTCGCCGCTCCCGCTTCGTTGCAGTGCGGGCGCTCAAAATCCGCACGGTGTCCTCCCGCGCCGCGAAGCAAACGACCAATAGGCGCGGCTTGGTGGAATGCCCAATGATGATTTCCCGGCCCTCGTCGACGGAGTGGTCCTCGTCGTCGAAGATCTGCGCCAACGGGTCTGCAAAAACGGTCAGGGCCTCTTCGAACGACAACCCGTGCTTCGAGAGATTGGTTGCTGCTTTGTTCGGGTCCCATTCGAACTTCAGATTTATCCCTCATCCGTACGGTACCACAAGGCTCTTTCCGGCAGTCTAATGGAAGCGCGAGGCGCTTCGCTGCTCGGAGCAGCCCACCGCTGCGCGGCCTGCGCCGCACACTAGCGACCATCCGAGCGCAGGCGGCTGCTCGGTAGTGGCGGGGCACCAGAACGATTACGCGGCGGCGCGAATGGCGGCGCCTTTGACGACCTCGATCGCCTTCTTGAGAACTTCGTCTTCCTGCGGCGATTTGGGGGCGGGCGCCTCGTTGGGAGGCGTGTTGTCTTCCTCGGAGGTCAGGTCGGTGTCGGACTCCGAGACCTGCAGCGTCGGATTCACGCCGCCGTCTTCGATGGCCTTGCCCGAGGGGCGATGGTACTTGGCGACGGAAAGAATGATCGCCGCGCCGTCATCCATAGGGATGGTCTTCTGCTCGGCGCCCAGGCCGAAAGTCTTCTCGCCGACGATCTGGCCGCGGCCGCGATCGACCACGGCGGCGGCGGTAAGCTCAGCCGGGCCAGCGGTGGCGCGGTTGGTGATGACCACCAGCGGCAGCTTGGTGACGGTCTGGCGCGGGTCGGCGTTGAAGTCTTTGCGCGGAAACTTCTGGCCTTCGAGGAAGGCGAGCAGGCCGTTGTCGACAAACACGTTGGCCAGCTTGATGCCTTCCTGCTCGTCGCCGTAAGCGTCGTTGCGCAAATCGAGCACCAGGCGCTCGGCGCCCTGGCCGATCAGGTCCTTCGCCGCGCGCGCCGTCTCGGCAGCCGCGCCGGGCGTGAGCGCGTTCACATCGAGGTAACCCACTTTATCCGCCATCAGGCGGTGCTCGACCGGATGGATGGCGATGGGCACGCGGGAGAGACTTACGTCCTGCGGTTCCTCGGCGTGGCGGGTGCGGCGAACCACCAGCGTGGCGCTGGTTCCGACCGGCCCGTTCAGCATCGCCTGGAGCAGGGGCAGCGGCATGTCGCGGGTGGGCTTGCCGTCCTCGGCCTCGACGAGATCGCCGACCTGCAAGCCGGCCTTCGCCGCGGGCGAGCCGGGAAGCGCCGCCAGCACCACCACATAACCCATGCGCTTGGAGATGATCAGGCCGGTGCCGCCCGTCTGGCCGCTCTTCAGCTTTTCATACCCCTTGTATTGGCCGGAGGTCAGGTAGCAGGAATAGGGATCGAGCGATTCGAGCAGCCCCTGCAGGGCGCCGCGCGTAACCTGCTTGATGTCCGGCTCCTCGACGTAATCGCTCTTGATGCGGGAGAGGACTTCGGTGTAGACGGAGAGCTGGCGATACGCGCCGTCATTGGACGAGTTGTCGCCCATGACGGCGCCGATGACGAGAAGGGCGGTGAGAAAAGTGGAACAGAGGACGATGGCAAACTTGATACGGCTGCGCATGCGCGGCGGCTCCCTAACTGACAACCTTAGTATAGCATGGGCCTGCCGCACGCGGCTCCGCCCGGCTGTGACGGCCATCACTTCTTGTGAAAAACGAGGTGCAGCGCGTGATCGCCGTCGGAGACGTGCAAGGTCATCTCGTTCTCCAGCGTCTTGCCGCCGCCGGAGAGATGCCAGCGCTCCGTGCGCTCGACCTTGCTGCGGCCGGCTTCCGATTGCGCTTCGGTGACGAGATCGCTGGCCTCCCAATGCGTCCTGGATTTTTCGACCCGCGCCTCCCCGGCGTTCGTGTTCTCCTGCCCGTCGGTGGTGAGGTTTTTCTCGGAGGTGTCGGCGCCTTGCGCGTTGAGGAAGACAACGGTCAGCTTGAGCTTGGGTTCCTGGTGGTCGATGTTGTAGGTGAGGCCCCGGGGCGGCGGCATGTTGGCGAAGTCACTCTTAGCAATATCCAACTCCCAGGCGCCGGAGTAGTTGGGCTTGGCGTCTTGCGCGAGCGCCAGCAGGGCCAGCGCGAGGATCAGCAGGCACAGTCGTTTCATAGGGAGCCCCGTCCAGGCTTCCTGCGATCTAGAGATACCACACAACCGCAACGGATTCCCGCTGTTTCACTTCGGCGGCACTCGCCCGCAATCGGTCCGTAACGAGCGTCGCCGGCTACCGCTCCCTTTTTGGTCGCGGCTCGGAGCCGAGCGATCGAACAACCATGGGAGGCGCCTGGGCTGAGGATCGCGCGGGCGGGGGCCTGTGTGATACACTAACAACATGGGCATTCGCAGGACCATGGGCGTGCTGGTCGCGGCGGTCCTGACGAGTTCGCTGTTGTGGGGCGGGTGCGCGGCCTGCCAGCAGGTTTACGTCCGCTCAACTTCGAAATCCGGGTGCTGCATGCCGACGGGCCACTGCAAGCAACCCGGGCCGACCCTCCCCATTCACAAGCAGTGCGCAATGCCGGACCTGGCCTTGCAGCAGTACGTCAAGGCGAATGCGGTTGAGCAGGCCCGCGTGCAGACAATGGCTGCGCCGGTGGAGGTGGCAGACCCCATCGTTGCGGCGCTCGCCGCGCGGCCTGTTCCTGCGCCGCTCGATTCGCCCGTGAAATCCCCGCCCGATCTTTTCCGGCTCTACTCCGTCTTTCTGATCTAAAGTCTCCACTCGCATCGTTGGCTCGGTAGCGACCCAGCGCCGGAGGTTTCGGCCGGCGCGGGCAGGCTTGTCGGAGTGGAGCAAATGCGACAGATCATCCTATTTCTATTGTTGTTGGCTTGTCTTTCGCCGGGGGAGGCGCGAGCAGCGGAGGGGCCTGGGCCCCAGAACGGGCCGCTTTCGCTGCAGCCGCTGATTGACCAGGCGCTTCAGAACAACCGCGAGATTCTGGCGGCGCAGAAGCGGCTGGAGGCCGCGCGCCAGCGTCCCAGCCAGGCGTCGAGCCTGCCGGACCCGATGTTCTCGCTCGGCTACACGAGCAACGGCAACCCGCTGCCGGGCGCCGAGCTGGGCGTCAGTCCCACCAGCAACGTGGGATTCCAGGTCTCACAGGAGTTTCCTTTTCCCGGCAAGCGGAAATTGCGGGGCGAGATCGCGGAGAAAGACGCTGCGGCGGAACTCGAGCAATACCGGGCCGTGGAGCGGAACGTGACCTCACGAGTGAAGCAGGCCTACCACCGGCTGCACCACGCGTACGAAATGATCGACATCCTGGAGCGCAACCGCGACCTGCTGCGCAAGTTCGTGCGCATCGCCGAGGCGCGCTACACGGTGGGCAAGGCCGCGCAACAGGACATTCTGAAAGCCGAGGCGCAGCTCGCGATCCTCGAGACGCGGATCGTGCGGATGGAGCAGGACAAGCGCAGCGCGGGGGCGGAGCTGAACAGCCTGCTCAACCGGCCGCCGGAAGCGCCGCTGGCGCGGCCCGCGGAGGGGCCGCCGCCCGCAATGCGCGTCACGCTCGAAGAGCTTTATGCCCAGGCCCGCCGCGATTCGCCGGCGCTCACCCGCGAGCAGAGGGCGATCGAGCGCACCGAGCTGGCGGTGAATCTTGCCCGCAAGGATTACTACCCCGACTACACGCTCTCGGGCGGGTACTTCAACCAGGGCGGCATGCCGGCGATGTACCAGTTTCGAGTCGATTTCAAGCTGCCGGCGTACTTCTGGCGCAAGCAGCGGCCGGAAGTGGTCGAGCAGGCTCTGCGGGTGAGCGAAGCGCGGCACAACTACGAGGCCGCCAATCAGGACCTGAACTTCCGGATCAAGGACCAATACCTGATGGCCGAAGCGTCCTACCGGCTCATGGAGATGTACGCGAAGACCGTGGTGCCGCAGGCGTCGCTGGCGCTGGAGTCTTCGATCCCAGGTTACGAAACCGGCGCGGTGGATTTTCTCTCGCTGCTCACCAATTTCATCACCGTGCTGGACTACGAGGTTAACTACCACGAAGAGATGCTCAATTTCCACGTGAGTCTGGCGAGGCTGGAAGAGCTGACCGGCCTGGCGCTGGACCCGGCGAGGTGAAGCCAATGAAAACCAGGGGAACAATTTTAATTCTGCTGGTGGCCGCGGCGGCTTACGTCGGCGGCTACGGCTACGGGCGGTGGTACGGCAAAGGCGCGGCAGCGCCATCGACCGCCGCGCCGCCGGCCGGCCGGCACATTCTCTACTATGTCGATCCCATGCATCCGGCCTACAGGTCCGACAAACCGGGCTTCGCGCCGGATTGCGGGATGAAGCTCGAGCCGGTGTATGCCGTAGAGGGTGCGGGGGCGATGCCGGGCCCCGGGGGCGCTTTGCCGCGAGGCACAGTGCAGATTTCGCCCCAGAAGCAGCAGCTCATCGGGGTGAAATACGGGACCGCCGAGTACACGCGGGGCTCGCGCACCATTCGCACGGTGGGCAAGGTGGCTTACGACGAGACGCGCATCGCGCGCGTGCACACCAAGATCGAAGGCTGGATCGACCGGGTGTTCGTGAACTTCACCGGCGATGTGGTGGAGAAGGGCCGGCCGCTGCTCACGCTCTACAGCCCCGAAATGCTAGCCAGCGAGCAGGAGTTTCTGCTGGCGCTGCGGGCCAAAGACGTGATGCAGCACAGCACCATGGTGGATATGCCCGCTTACAGCGACTCGCTGCTGGCAGCAACGCGGAGGCGCCTGGAGCTGTGGGACCTGAGCGGGCCGCAGATCGAGGAGATCGCGCGCCGCCGGCAGCCGTTGAAGAACATCACGATAGACGCGCCCATCTCCGGTTACGTCACGGCGCGCAATGCGTTTCCAAGCCAGCGCATCATGCCGGAGACGGAGCTTTATACGATTGTCGACCTGAGCACGGTGTGGGTGATGGCGGATGTGTTCGAGTATGAGGCGCCGCTGGTGCGGATTGGCCAGCCGGCCACCGTTACCCTCTCCTACTACCCAGGCCGCACGTTTCGGGGCCGAGTGAGCTACCTCCAGCCGCAGGTCGATCCGGTGACGCGAACGGTGAAGGCGCGCATCGAGATGGACAACCCCGCGAACGTCCTCAAGCCGGAGATGTTCGCCGATGTGGAGCTGCCCATCGCGACGCCGGAGCGGCTGACCGTGCCGGCCGAAGCGGTGCTCGACTCGGGGCAAACCAAGACGGTGTTTGTCGATCGCGGCGACGGCTATTTCGAGCCGCGAGCCGTGGAGACAGGCGATTGGCTGGACGGCCAGGTCGAGATTCTCAAGGGCCTACAGGTCGGCGAGCGCATCGTGACCTCGGGCAACTTTCTGATCGACTCCGAGAGCCGGCTGAAGACGGCGACTTCGGGCATGGGAGCTATGCCCGGCATGGAGCACCAGCATTGAGGAGCC
>DASQHK010000271.1:0-7528 GCA_035632135.1 Bryobacterales bacterium | reverse complement strand
GAGCTGTGCGCCGAGTACAGTTGCAAGGATCCTCGGCGGGCGAGGCTCCCGCGCGGCATACAGGCCACTGCCCGGCGGCGTCCAAAGATGCCGGCACAGGGTAGAACAGGAACTCCCGGATTAAGGGTTTTCCTAAAGTGGCTGAGATCCTCGGATCTGTTACGGCGCGCGGTGCTGAAGCTTGGACCAGTGGGGGAATCCGGCTGCCATCGCTTGCGATCGTTGGCCATTTCTCCGCTCCCGGGGGAAATGGCTTTTTTGTTTCCCTCCGAGCTTCGGCCTCGCCTCCAGAAAGGTATATGGAACCAAGCGACAATCAGCCTCCGGGTAATCGGAGGCGCGATGTGGAAGCTAGGGCAGTGAGCGGATAGTCTTCGCCTCACCCGCCGCTTCTTCCACGGAACAAAGTGGCGAGAGCGGAGGGTGAAGGCGCCAGTTTTCCTTCCTCTTCGACATCTCCTTGACTGAACAGCCGGCCTGCGAGGGCAGGCGCGGCCCGCGCGACCGGTGCGGTCGGCGGGCCGGCCGTTGCCCGGACGCGGGACGCGACGGGTGTGTGCGAGTGGATGGGCAGAAGGGAGGCATTGGCCATGACGAACAAAGCAATTTTCGCCCCCGCGGCCGGAGCCGGCGCCACGGCGCGGCCGGTGCGCGGGGTGGAGGTGAAATCGAAGCGGACCTACCACCTGTTGTCGTTCCTGATGGTGTTTGGCCCCGGCCTCATCGTGATGGAGGCCGACAACGACGCCGGCGCGGTTTCCACTTACATCCAGGCGGGCGCGCAGTATGGGACGCGGCTGCTGTGGGTGGTGGTGCTGCTGCTGCCGGTGACCTACTTCATTCAGGAGATGGTGGTGCGGCTGGGAATCGCGACGGGCAAGGGCCACGCGGCGATGATTTACCAGCGGTTCGGCAAATGGTGGGGGCTGTTCTCGCTGCTGGATCTGGAGGTCGTGAATTTCCTGACGCTGGTGACGGAGTTTGCGGCCATCGACCTGGCGCTAGCGAGTCTGGGCGTCAACCCGCGAATCGGCGTGCCGGCGGCGGCGCTCGGCCTGATGCTGATCGCGCTTACGGGGAGCTACCGGCGATGGGAGCGCATCGTCGTTTTCCTGTGCCTGCTGGATCTCGCTTGGCTGGCAATTGCGTTCCGGCTGCGCCCCGCGGCTGGGGAGGTGCTTCGCGGAATGGCGCCCGGCCTTCCGGAAGGCGGGATGACGGCCGGTCTGCTGTTCCTGATAATTGCGATCGTGGGCACGACCATCGCGCCGTGGCAGCTTTTTTTCCAGCAGAGCTGCGTGGCCGACAAGCGGTTGCGGTTTGCCGATCTGCGGTGGGCACGGCTCGATACGCTGCTCGGCGCGTGCATCACCATCGTGGTGGCGGCCTGCATGATGATCGCGGGCAACGCATCGCGCGCGCACGGGCTCGCGTTTGCCGATCCGGCGAAGATGGCGAATGAGCTGGCGCCGCTGGCCGGCGGCTTTGTGCGCCACGCGATTCTGCTGCTGATGATCAACGCCGCGGTGCTGGGGACGACGGCGATCTCGCTCTCGAGCGCCTGGGCCTATGGCGAGGTGCGCGGATGGCCTCACAGCCTGCAGCTCGCGCCGCGCCAGGCGCCGGGCTTCTATGGCGTTTACCTGGCGTCGGTGGCCGCGGCGGCGGCGATCGTGCTGATTCCGGGCGCGCCGCTGCAACTGATCATCGTCGGCGTGCAGGCGCTGGCGGGAGTGATGCTGCCGTCGGCCATCATCTTTCTGCAACTGCTGCTGAATGACAAAGAGTTGCTGGGGGAGTACGCCAACAAGCCCTGGAACAATGGCGTGAACTGGACGATCATCATCGTCCTGTTCCTTTTATCGCTGATCCTGGCGGCGCAGGTGGCGGCGCCGCGCCTGTTCCCGTCTGCGTAGACCAACCGCTTGAAAGGAGGGCAAGACGATGACGACGATGCTGACGAATGTGGAAGAGAGGAACGACCGTTACGTAGTGGTGCATCCGCTGGACGATGCGCCGGAGGCGAAGGTTGACACGGAGAGCCTCGGCCCGATGCCGATGACGCGCAGTGTGCGAATCTCGCTCCTGAGCTTGCGGGCGTATTTGATTCTGATGTTCGTGCTGGTGGTGTATCACGTGATCGACCTGGCTGGTTTTGTTGGCGGCCATGGGCCTTGAGAGGCGAAAGTATGTGAGATGCCGAAAGGGTGTGCGATGGTGTTAAACCGGCTCCTGATCTTACAATCAAAGATGGCGAACTCTGCGCCTCGGAACAAGACGCGACTGTGCGTTCTGGCAGGGCTGGCGGCGGCGATGGCGCTGCGCGCACAGACTCCGGCCGTGGACGAAAAGTGGAATGTGTATTTTCAGGCTACCTCGATTGGGCAGTATCATCCCAGCTTCGCTTCGCCGTATGCCGGGGCCCTGAGCTTGGCGGGCCATCCGGAGGCGGAGGCGTCGCTTACCTCCACGTTCTTCTTGGGATGGCAGGTAGCGCGGAACACGCAATTCTACTTCGATCCGGAACTGGCGGGCGGGCGCGGCTTCAGCGGGACCAACGGGATCGCCAATTTCCCCAACGGCGAAATGCCGCGCGTAACCGTGGCGACGCCCAAACCGTATATTGCGCGCCTGTATGTGACGCAGGATTTCGGATTCGGCGACGAGCGGCAGTCCTTCGACAGCGAGGAGAATCAGCTTGCCGGCAGCCGCCCCATGACAAGGTATTCGATCACGGTGGGGCGATTTACGGTGACGGATTTCTTCGACAACAACCGGTATTCGCACGATCCGCGCACCCAATTCATGGGCTGGGCCGTCATGTACAACGGCGCCTGGGACTACGCCGCCGATACGCGCGGATACACGTGGGGCTGGGTGCATGAGTTCCACACGCGGCGATGGTCGCTGCGCTACGGCAGCGCGGCCATGCCGAAGACCGCGAACGGACAGCGGTTCGACCGCCGGATTTTGCGCGATCGCAGCGATATGTTCGAGGGGGAAGTGAGGATGCACCCCCGGGGACACGATGGCACGGTGCGCGTGCTGAGCTACTTCAACCGCGCGAACGCCGGGACCTACGCGGACGCCATCCGGCTGGCCGAACGAACCGGCGCGACACCCGATGTAGCGGCGACGCGGCGCGTGGGAACGCTGAAGTACGGCTTCGGCGTGAGCGCAGACCAGGAGATCGCGAAAGACGTGGGGGTGTTCGGGCGGCTGGGGTGGAACGATGGCAAGACCGAGAGCTTCGCGTTCACGGCCATCGATCGCCTCGCGACGGTGGGCGCTGCGGTGGGCGGCGCGCGATGGAAACGGCCGCACGATACAGCGGCGACAGAGCTGACGATGAGTGGGATCGCCGCCGTCCACGCGCAATACCTGGCGCTTGGCGGGTCGGACTTCCTGATCGGGGATGGCAAGCTGCGGTACGGGCGGGAGGTGGTGTGGGAGAGCTATTACTCAGCGCGAATCCTTCCCTGGCTGTTCGCTACGGTGGACGCGCAGCACGTCACGAATCCGGCCTACAATCGAGACCGCGGACCGGTATGGGTGGCGACCCTGCGGTTGCATGTGGAGACGGGCAAGAGGTGAACCACGTTCACAAAGAACGCATCGGCGGCCCGCGTTCCCCTGCACCGCATTTCCAACACCGTTGCGGTTTGTTTCGAAGGCGGGTTAACATATTAGGCCGTTGTCACCGAGTCAGATCGTAGAATCCCTTCTCAGGAGGAGGCGCACCGTGAAACTCAGAACTGTAGCCACAATCGCAGCGTCGCTGGCCCTGTTGTCGTGGGCGGCGCTCGGGGCCGCCAAGCGAACCACCGTCGAACTCAAGAACGCGGAAGGAGCCAGCGTCGGCACAGCCACGCTCTCGCCGGCCGGCCACGGCGTCCGGATCAGCCTGAATCTGAAAAATCTGCCACCGGGCGAGCACGCGCTCCACATTCACCAGGTGGCGAAGTGCGAACCGCCCAAGTTCACCTCCGCCGGCCCGCATTTCAACCCGGAGCACAAGCAGCACGGCCTGCAGAACCCGCAGGGGCATCACGCCGGCGACATGAACAACTTCACGGCCAAGGCCGACGGCACGGCGCGCTTCTCGATTACGAACGCGAATGTCACCATGGGGGACGACGACCACTCCGTGTTCGGCAACGGCGGGACGGCGCTGGTGATCCATGCCAAAGCCGACGACATGAAGAGCGATCCGGCCGGCAACGCCGGGGACCGCATCGCCTGCGGCGTCATCACAAAATAGCCGGCCGGCTAACTACCCAAGGGCTTCGCCCTTGATGTCCCGCTCGCTGGCGCTGGCAGGATATGGGAGCCAGAAGTGAGGAGTCAGGAGGCAGAATACCGGGCGCACCCTCGTTCTGACGGCGCTATCCTGCCGGCCGCCTGGCTCGCCATCGCTCGTGATACCCAGGGAAAGCGAAACAGGATTCACCCAGCCTGCGCATCGGATGGCCGGAGCGGGCGGGCGCCGCGACACCCGCTTGCCGGCAGGACACCGTCGCCGGGGGCCGGCCCCCGCGTCATTTTAGGTGCACCGGCTGCCCGGCCGCGCCGTTCCCGGCGGAATCCCAGGCCGCGAAGCGCACCCACTTTTTCCCGGCGGCGTCGAAGGGAATGCGGAACTCGTGGCTCGAGAACGCCGGCAGATCGGTCGTCGAGATGATTTTTCGGTCGGTCTTGTCGCCGTCGCCCCACACCACCTCCACGAAGTCCAGCGGGAACGTCCACTCCACGTCGGCCACCACGGTGCGGCGGCTGCCGGAGCCCTCCACGGCAAAGCGCGGCAGCAGCACTTCGCCGCTCGTCACGAAAAAGTTTCCCGCCCGCATGGCGTTCATGACCGGGCTCCAGTCGTCGTTGGGGCCCGGCAGGGGATCGACCTTCACGTAGTTGACCAGAAGCTGCGGGTAGGTCTCATCATCAGGGTATTTGGCGTAGGTATCGCCCTCCGAGACCAGATACTTCGCCCCGGCCCAGTTGTTCATGTCATCGAGCGTGCCGAAGCAGCGGACTTCGCAAAGCCGTTTCTGCGACAAATCCGCGGGCAGCGACTGGAACGAAGCGCCCAGGAAGCGGTCGCTGCGGAAGTGCTCCGTCTCGCGCACCGCATCCGGGTAGTCGGTTGAGCCCTTGGTGCGCGGGTGCGATTGCCACACGAAGCCGTTCTCGCGCCGCAGCATCTCCAGCTCGTCGGCCTCGGAGCCAATGTGATACACGGTTCCGTATTGCGGGTCCTGCTCCATGAACGGCTGCCCGGGCTGGCGCACCTTGCTCCAATACACGGGTTTTGAAAATACCATCGTGTAGTGCCCGCCGAAGGTGGCGTCGGGTTCCTCGCCGGGCATGACCAAAAAGTCGCGGTCAGAAGTGCGCTTGCTGCCCTCGAAGTAGACATGCTGATCGTGGAAGCGCAGCGGGCCGGGGTCGTTGGCGTGGCCGTCGCCGTGGAAGTCGGACATCATGGCGATGTTCACGCCCAGCGCGCGGAAGGTCGGCACCCAGCTCGGCTGCAAGTCGAGCGTCCCGGCGTCGGTCAACTGCTCGTTGAAGTGGGTGTGGAAATGGCTGATCGCCACCTGGTAGCCGGCGAGGGGCTTGTATTCATCGTTGTGCGTGAAGGCCATCACCGCGTGCTGCGTCGCCCGGCCCGGCTCGGGGCTCAAGTAAAGGTACATGGCCATGCGCTGCCAGGTACCGGGCGGCGCGTTGTAGAGCGCAAAATTGCCGGAGTTGTGCCGGGCTTCCCGCACCCGCCGGTTCCACTCTTCGTCGGAGACGCCGTAGGGCTTGTACCCTTCCTCGCGGTCGCCGTGCCGCACGCCCACGGAGAAAGAGCTGGCGTTGTCTTTGCGATACCAGACATAGCCGAGGTTCAGCTCGATCTCGCGCGCGAAGAAAAATTTGTGCGGAGGGGGGAAGACGCCGATCGAGCCATGCGCGGTCTCGACCACTTCCAGGCGGTTGCGCGCCTTCAGGCCCACCAGGTCGGTGTTGGGCGTGCCGCCGAATTCGTACTTCTGCCAGCCGCGCGAGGTGTCGCGCCAGATGACGCGCGTCGCCGGATCGACGCGGAAGCCCTTCAGGCCGGCTATGTACTTGTACGCGACAGAAGGCTCCTCGGTCCTGGCGACCGCTTCCTGGCGCAGCAGGTTGGTGCCTTTGTAAACCGTGTATTGCAAGCGTCCCGCAAAAATGCCGAGCGTCAAGCCCGGAAACGACACCGCGAGCTGGCGCCCGTCGGTGCTCACCGCGCAGCCGGAGACGTTGAACGTGGCCGTGCCATGGCGCACTTCCTCGGGCTTGCGGGGCAGGTCGGCGTCGGTGCCGGGCGTGCCGGGAATGCTGAGCGGCGAATCCCAAAAGGCGTTCCATTTTTCCCGGTCGATCAGCTCCGGGGTCAGCGCCACGTGCAGCGCGCGCAACGGCTGAAGCTGCTGCTCCGAGATGCGGCGCTTGCCGGTGGTGACGTGAAACTCCGGCGTCAGGTCACGCGCCAGGACGGCCCACGAACCGCCCGAGCCCTGCGCGGCCAGTTCGCGAACCACGGGCGTGCCGTTCTCGATGGCGAAAGCGGCCCGCAGTTGCTGTCCGCGCTCGCCCTGCCAGGTGACGCGCAGCGAGCCTTGCGCCGCCTCGGCCTTCAGGCCGGGCGTCTCTTTGTACGCGCTCAAATCGCAGTTCAGCGGGCCGGCGCCTGCCACGCCGGTGCTCAATAATAGATACAGCCCCATTCGATAGATCGTTTTGTTCTTCATAACTCCACCCAGCGCCGGCGGCTGCCCGCGCGAGAGATACATTAGCAAACCGCGAGGCAATCCGACAGGCCTCATAGCCGGGGCTTGGGCGGCATCGCCGGCGCCCACGGCAGCACGCCCTTCCGCCGTATGCGCCGCCGGAAAACTTTGTCGCCGGCGGTGACATACAGCGTCTGCAAATCCGCCCCGCCGAACACGACATTGGAGAGCGGCCCGTTTTGCGGCTTGCTGAGAATGGCCACCACGCGCCCCGGCTGGTCGCAGACCTGCACGCCGAGCCGCGTGGCCACGTAGAGGTAGCCCTCCCTATCGACCGTCATGCCGTCTGCGCCGCTGGCCGAGGATTCGTCGCCCGTCTCCAGGCGATAGAACGGCTGGCCGTTCGAGAGCGAGCCATCGGCCTGCACCTGAAACGACCACACCCACTTACCCATCGTGTCGTTCACCAGCAGCAGCGACTGATCGGGCGAGAACCGCACGCCGTTCGGAAACGTAATCCCCTCGTAGACGACGCGCTTGTTGCCCTGCGGGTCGATGTGCCACACGCGCTTGCCGGGCGGATCGCTGAAGTAAACGTCGCCGCGCCGGCTGACCGCGATGTCGTTCGAGTTGACGCCTTCGGCCAGCACCGCTTCCGAGCCGTCCGGCGCGTAGGCCACGATGCGCTTGCGGCCGTTCTGGCAGGCGTAAAGCCGGCCGTCGGGGCCGAACATCAGCCCGTTCGCGCCGCCGGTGTCCTCCTTGAAGACGCTCAC
>DASQHK010000270.1:0-7918 GCA_035632135.1 Bryobacterales bacterium | reverse complement strand
ACGATCGGGAGCGGGGCCAGTTGCACGGTCGGCGTGACCTTCTCGCCCGCCACGGGCGGCGTGATCAACGGCACGCTGACGTTTACCGACAGCGCGGCGAACAGCCCGCAGACCGTCAGTCTCACCGGGACGGGGAGCACGGTGGCTACGGCCTCCCCCACCTCCTTGAGCTTCGGCCAGGTGAGGGTCGGGCACGCCAGCTCAGCGAAGACCGTGACGCTGACCAATACCGGAGGCGCATCGCTCACCTTCTCGAGCATCACGGCGAGCGCGAGCTACTCGATCTCGAGCAACACCTGCGGCGCGAGCCTGGCCGCCGGGGCGAACTGCACGGTCGGGGTGACGTTCACGCCGGCTGTCAAAGGCACGATCAACGGCACGCTGAAATTCGTCGACAGCGCGCTGAACAGCCCGCAGACAGTGAGCCTCGCGGGGGCGGGCAAGTAGCGGCGCGAACGACGTAACAGTTTAGAGCGGGAGCAGGCGGCGGGCGTTCGAGGCGAGCAGGTCATTCTCCTGTGCGGCGGGGAGCGCGGACTCGCGCACCTTGAGCAGCGCGGACTCCAGAAGAAAAAACGGGAAGTGAGAGCCGAACAGGACGCGGCTGGAGGAGAAGCTCGCGACGAAACGCCCGACGCCGCCGACGCCTTCGACCATGGCGATATCGAGCGAGGCGGCGGCGGGGATGGCCGCGGGCGCGAGGCGGTTGTGGTTGAGGATCACCAGGCGCAGACCGGGCATTGCTGATGCTATCTGGGCGAGCGGGGCCGGGTTGACGGGCGGTACGCGCAGGAGGGGGTGCTGGGTGCGCTCGTCTTCCATGGCGAGCGCGATCTGGACGAGCAGGCCGCGGCGGGCGGCGAGCGAGAGCAGCTCGGCGAAGGAAGGATCGTCGAGAGTGTATTGGTGATAGTTGGGGTAGAGGCGGAGGCCGCGCATGCGGTGCTGCTCGTAGCAGCGGCGCAGGTCTTCCTGCCAGTCGGGGGATTTGGGATTGACGGTGCCGAAGGGGAGGAGAAAGCCGGGGCCGTAACGCTCGCAATCGGCGGCGAGGCGGGTGTTGGAGGCGGCGAGGTCTTTATGGAGGAGCGCGTCGAAGCTGGCGGCCCAGGCTTCGGAGACGCCGCTCGAGCGGAGCTTGGAGACGAGCGCGGCGGGATCGTCGAAGGGGAGGCGGCGGAAGGGCCAGCGGGAGAGAGTGACGTTGACGTCGATGATCACAGGCGTATTCCTTTGGCTTGGAGGATGGGAGTCAGCAAGCGGCGGAGGTTTTCGCCGAGGATGAGGCGGCGGGCGGCGTCGGGGACTTGCGCGCCAGCGACCTTGGCGAGCTGGGAGGCGTAGCTGCGGCCGGCGACGTCGCTGCCATAGATGACGCGCTCGGGGCCGAGTTCGCGGACGGCCATCTCGACGAAGCCGGAGGTGGGGTCGGAGCCGGCGGTGTCGGCGTAGACGTTGGGGAGGCCGCGGATGACGCGGATGCCGCGCTCCCAGTCGCCGCCGGTGTGGCCGCAGATGAGCGGGATCGAGGGATGGCGGCGGGCGAGCGCGGCGACGTCGAGGGGCGTGGATTCGCCGGGAAGATTGCCGTTCACCTTGAGCCAGGTGTGCTGGAAGATGAGCGCGCGGAGCGCGGCGGCGCGGTCGACGATGGGATCGAGCGCGGGGGCGGAGGCGCGCTTGGCGGTCCAAAGCTTGACGCCGACCATGGGGCCGTCGCGGACGCAGCGATCGAACTCCTGGAGGCTGAAGGCCAGGTGATTGGGGCTGAGATAGACGAAGCCGCAGGCACGGTCGTGGTAATGACTAAGGGCCTGGAGGACCTGATCGTTCTGCTCGCGGAGCTGCTCGGGCGTGGGGTCGTTGACGAAGGGATAGCCCATGTAGAGCATGAGGCGGTCGATGCCCATGCGGTCGGCGAAGCGCATGAGGGCGGCCATGCGCTCCTCGGGGGTGCGGCCGGGGAGATTGTCGAGGTGGTTGTGGAGGTCCCAGATCATCGCTTGCGATTTACGGCTTGCCGAATTTCTTTATGAATAAGGATACGGTGGGATCGCCGGGGCGGTCGGGAAGCTCGACGGGGGAGTGCCAATCGTCGGGGACCTGATCGAGGCGCACGGGCTTGCCGTCGTTGGCGAGGATGGAGTGGAAGCCGGCGAGGAACACGTTGGTCTTGTGGAGGATCTGGTCGTAGGTTTGGGGCATCGCGGCGGGCATGGCTTGGTTCATGGCCATATTTTGGAAAGCCCAGATGGTGGGCGCCCAGACCTCGGTTTTGTTGAAGGGAAACTCGACGCCGGTGCGGATCAAGAAATTTTTGCCGCCGTATTCCTCGGGGGTGTGGATCTGGATGGTGCCCCAGGAGCCGGAGACCTGGTGCAGCGCGCCGAAGAACGAGCGGCCGCTGGGATCGGCGTGCTCGAAGGTCATGACGCCGGGCGGGGTCCACCATTGTTTGGCCTGATAGGCGACGGAAACGACGGGATTGCCGGCTTCGGCGACGGCCTTGGAGATGAGATAGACGCCGTGGACGCCGTGGCTGGGGTAGTCGTCGAAGGAATTGGTGGCGGTGTAGCAGAGAATTTTTTTGCCATGGGCCCAGGATTTGGCGCGGGTGATGGCTTCGGTGTATTCGAAGGCGGAGGGGACGAGAATTGCGGCGTTGTGCTTCTGGGCGAGGTCGAGAATGCGGCGGGTCTTGGCGACGGTGTCGGCGAAGGGGCGGTTGATGAGGTTGGGGAGGCCGGCCTCGAGGTAGGGCTGGTGGAGGATGTGGTTCCACGGGTAGTTATAATACCCCCCGGAGATGATGCCGTCGACTTTGCCGAGCATATCGTCGAAGTTGCGGACGGCCTGGCAGCCGTAGGTCTTGGCGAAGGCTTCGGCTTTATCAGGCTCGATCTCCCAGCAGTGGGTGATGCGCATGCCGGTGAGGGGCGTTTCGCCGCGGCCGGCGCGGGGGTTCATGAAGGGAGCCCAGAGATCGGCGAGGTGGGAGTAGGTGGAGACGTTGAGGCAGCCGATGCGGAAGGGCTCGCCGGGGGACCAGCGGCGGGGAGATTGCGCGGGCGCGGCGGCGCCGGCGAAGGCCGGAGCCTGTTGGAAAAAACGGCGGCGGGTGATGGAGTTTCTCATAGTATTACCAATCGGCGTGCTTATAGCGCTGCGCCCAGTCGACGCCCTGCCAGGTGGTGATTTTCACGGGGCGGACGAAGAGGAGCCAGCGGGGCTCGACCAGGGTGGGCTGGAGGTAATCGGGGCCGTGCTCGCCTAGATACCGCAGAGACATACGGCGGGCGATCTCGACCCAGCGGCCGCCGAGGTTGGGCTCTTCGAGGACGGCGGCCTCGCCTTTCACCAGGACGCGGCGGTTGTGGATGCTCGAATCGTCGATGCAGAGAAAGACGCGGGGATTGCCCTGGATGTGGCGCGCCCAGGCGGAGCGGGCGCGGGGAATGATGTAGAAGCCGCCGTCGCTGAACTCGAACCAGCAGGGGACGACGTAGGGCCAGCCGTCTTGGTCGAGGCAGCCCAGGCGGCAGAAGGGGTTGCCGGAGAGGAACTCGGCCATTTCCTCGGGGGAGAGTTTGCCGATCTTGCCGCGCCAGGTTTGGTCGGTGGACATGCGGCCATGATTATACAGCGGGGGAGGCTATTCGGCGCGGATGAAGATTTCTCCGGTGATTTTCAGGCTGGAGTTCTAGCCTGGCGTAGTGCGTCAGAAATCGTGACCCGCAGGAAACGCTCCCTCACGGTCGCGTCTCAGCAGAGCCGGGTGCACCACACTAGCGAAGGGGGGCCGCGGCTATTCGGCGCGGATGAAGATTTCGCCGGAGGTGGCGTGGCGGAGGCGGAGGAGCCAGTCGCCGCCGGGGAGGGGATCGAGCGTGTAGCCGGCGGTTAGCGGCGCGCCGCCGGCGGTGATTTGGGCGGGCTTGAAGTTGAGGCGCAGGACTTCGGTGGCGCTGGGGTCGAAGGTCTTGTAGGAGATGCGGCGGGAGGAGTAGGTCACTTTTTGGACTACCGAGCTGGAGCGGAGGAGGTGGCTTTGGCCGACGGGGGCGAGGTTGGGGAGGGCGGCCATGGCCCAGTTGAAGTGGCGTAGGTAGTCGGAATATCCATCGCTAAACCAATATTCGCCGCCGAAGCCGAGGCCGCAGCAGGAGATCTTGCCGTCGGAAGCGGCGAAGTACGTGGCGTAATTCAGAGAGCGGAAGGCGTCTTCGCGGGCCTGGCCGTCGCCGGTCTTTTCCGAATACATGGCGTTGATGGCGGCCCAGCGAGAGGTGTCGCTGCCGAGGCCGGAGCGGGCGCAGCAGCCGCGGCCGTCGGGAGTGCCCTGCTCGTCGATGGCCCAAGCGCCGAGGTAGGGGCCGCGGCCGAGGCGCTGGCGGACCCAGTCGATGAGATGGCCGGCGTGGTTGGACCATTGCGGATCGACGGCGGCGGGATCCTCGCGGCTGAGGATGTAGTAGGCCGTGACAGTAGGTAAAGCCTGGTTGACGTTGTCGGTGTTGCGGGCGACGTCTTCGAAGTAGCCGCTCCATTTGTCCCAGGCGCGGCTGCGGCGGTTGAGGGGGTGGTCGAGGAGCCATTGCCAGGCGGTGTCGCGGGCTTTTTGGAATAGCGCGGCGTCGCCCTGGCGGAGGCGGATCAGCTCATCGAAGAGGCGGACGGGATCGACGACCTCGCCGCCGTACTCTTCGCTGGCGAGGGTTGCGCCGGTGCGGGCGTCGAGGCGGAAGGGCCAGGGAGTCCGGTCGTCGTCGCCGGGGCGGACGTGGCGGGCGAGAGCGCCGGCGCAATCGAGTCCGGCTTCGAGGTATTTCCGATCGCCGGTGAGTTCGTAGAAAAGAACGTAGGCGTTGCCGAGAGCGCCGACTTTGTCGGTTTCGATGCCGCCATAGAATTCGTGCGGCATGTTCTGGATGCAGCGGCCGTAGTCGGGAGAATCGTCGCAGCTTGTGGCGAAGGGGACGCGGGGCCAGGCCCAACCGGCGGGAGTCGTGCCGTGGGCGAGCTGGTAGTCGAGCATCTCACGGACGGCGCGGATGGCTTCCTCGTCGCCGGAGTAGGGATACCAGGCGAGGAGGGAATCGACGAAGGTCGCGTAAACCATGGCGGGATTGTGCTGCCAGTTGCGGCCTTGCAGTGTCGAAGCCTCGAAGACGGAGTTGATGAGGTAAATCTTCAGGCCGGTGTGGTGGCGGGTGTCGCGGGGGACTTTGTGCTCGATGAAATCCCAGCCGAGGCGGAGGACTTTGTCATAGCCGAGGTTTTTGCCGGGCTCGAACCAGGCGAGGAGCTTGCCTTGGGCATCGACGACGGCATGGTGCCAGGGAAGCTGCGCGTTGACGTAAGCGGGGAGAGGGCGCGGCTGGGCGCGGAGCGGCGCGCAAAGCAGGGCGCACCAGATGAGTGGGGCGGCCAGGGAGCGGAGCATGGCGGCGATCCATTGAAGAACAGAGGGGGCGGGAAGTCAAGGCAGGGAAGCGGGAGATGAGGGATTTCGCCCAGGCTCTGGGTGAGGATCCCCAGCGGGCCCGAGGGAGGAGCGAGAACTTTTGTACCAAGTGGTAGGAAAAAGGACGTAGTACGCGCCAGGGCAGGATGGACGAATGATTGCAGATCTAATCCATCGGGAGGGTCGGTATGTCAAATATCGCGAGGATCATTGTGGTTGGTGACGGGCTTAGGGCGGGTCTGCCGAGCCTCCTGGCCACGCTGCGGGTACATGGGCTTGACGTGGTGGAAGCGCCGAAAGCGGCCGATTTGCCCGCCGTGCTGGAACAGAATCGGGGGGCCGTGGTTCTGGTGTACGATCCGCGAAGGGAAGGGACCGCTCACGAGGTGCTGCGGGCGGTGCAGGGGATGGGCGAGAAGCCTCGGGTGATTGTGGTGGTGGAGCGGGGCACGTTTGAGGATTACTACGAGCTGATGTGCGAGGGCGCGTACGACTACTTTGAGCTGACCAATCATCCGGAGGAGATTGAGCGTTCCATCCGCTGGGCGGCGAAGGCCCAGGCGGCGTAGGAAGGGGAAGAGGGGAAGAGGCTGACGGCCGGCTGGGGATGGAATCATCCACGGCCGGCCGTTTCTTGTCAGGATACGCGGATGGCAATCTTCAACACGTTGTCGCGGCGAGAGGCGAACAGCTCGTAGGCCTGCGCGATCTGATCGAGGTTGAAGACGTGCGAGAACAGGGGCGTGAGGTCGATGCGGCGGGCCTCGACGAGGCGGAGGAGACGGCGCATGCGCTCCTTGCCACCGGGGCACAGGGTGGTGACGATGGTGTGGTCGCCGAGGCCGGCGCCGAAGGCGTCGAGGGGAATGCGCAGGTGGCCGGAGTAGACGCCGACGCTCGAAAGGATCCCGCCGGGGCGGAGCACGCGCAGGGCGTTCTCGAAGGTACTCTGAGTACCCAGGGCCTCGATGGCGACGTCGACGCCGCGGCCGGCGGTGGCCTCACGGATGAGCGTGACCGCGTCGTCGTCCGGATACAGGAACGTCCTGGTGGCGCCGAAGCGCTCCGAAAGGAGCAGGCGGTGGGGGTCGGAATCGACGGCGAAGATCTGCGCGGCGCCCAGGAGCCTGGCGCCGAGAGTGGCGCACAGGCCGATGGGACCTTGCGCGAAGACGGCGACCATGTCGCCCAGGCGGACGTTGCCGCTTTCAGCCGCGGCGAAGCCGGTGGAGGCGATGTCGGAGAGCAGCAGGACCGCCTCGTCGGAGAGCGTGTCCGGGATGGAAGTGAGGTTGGCCTGGGCGAACGGGACCAGGACGTACTCGGCCTGCACGCCGTCAATGGTGTTGCCGAAGCGCCAGCCGCCGAGGGCGCCGCCGCACTGGGAGGTGTCGCCAGCCAGGCATGGCTCGCACTGGCCGCAGGGCGTGATGGCGCCCAGGAGCACGCGCTGGCCGATTTCGTAGCCGGTGACGCCGGGACCCAGCTCGTGAATGACGCCGACGGCTTCATGGCCGATGGTGAGGCCGGGGTGGACCGGATATTCGCCCTTGACGATGTGAATATCGGTGCCGCAGATGGTGGTGAGCCGGACCTGGACCACCGCCTCGCCGAAGCCGGGGTGGGGGATGGGCTTTTCTTCCAGGCCGAATTTTCCAGGGGCGCGGAACACGTTGGCCTTCATGGTACGAAGGCGCAGTTCGGTGACTTTCCGTTCTTCCAGGGCCGTTCTGGTCACGACGATGCCTCCTTCTGTCGGTTGGTTTACAACGAGGGTGATGCACGGCGCGTGCCACAAGCAAGGCTTGGTTTGAGAGGAGTTAGCGCCGCGGCGAAGAGGCGGAGTGGGGGAGATGGCGCAGGTCAGGCGGCGGGCGCAGAGATGGCCCGGTCTGCCGCGGCTACAACAAAGGTGGGCTCGACGCGCAGGGGAAGAGCCATAGAGTTGGCGATGAGGCAACCCTTCCCGGCTTTGGCCATGACGCGCTCGGCGCGCGGACGATACTCGGCATTTTCGAGTTCTACGATCGGGTAGATAGTGATGGCGGTGAAGCGCAGGCCGATGCCTGCGAGTTTCTCGAGGTTGCCGCAGGCGGACGAGCGATAGGAGACGACGGAGAGGCCGGAGTTCTCAGCGATGCCGAGGAAAGTGGCCATGAGGCAGGATTCGGCAGCGGCGACAAACAGGTGCTCAGGGGTCCAGAATCCGGCCTCGCCCTTGAATTCGGGGGGTGTGCTGACGGTGAGAGGAGGCAGGCCGGCGGCGTGCAGGTCGCCGCGGCGCTTGCCCGCCCACTGGATTTGGGTGGCGTAGAAGTAGGAATTCTCGCTCATGGCGACCTCCGGGATTGAAAAGGCACGCGGAGGGCCAAAGGCGAAGGGGCGAGCGGGCGAAGAGGCGAAGAGGGGAACGGGGGAAGAGGGGAAGAGGGGAAGAGGCGGCAGGGGGGATAA
>DASQHK010000269.1:0-3528 GCA_035632135.1 Bryobacterales bacterium | reverse complement strand
AGCATGCGGGGGCCTCGCGCCGACTGGTTGCTCTCGACCAGGTAAAACGTGCGGTCGTCGGGTGAAATGATGAGGCCGTTGGGCGAGGTGATGGCGGGGCGGGCGAGGATGCGCGCGAGCTTGCCGTCGGGATCGATGCGGTAGACGGCGCCGCCGGGCAGATCGCTGAAGTAGAGACGGCCGCGGCCATCGAAGGTGACGTCGTTGGGGGCGGTGAACGGCTTGCCTTCGTAGCGCTCGGCGAGCACCTCGATCTTGCCGGTGGCCATGTCGGTGCGGGTCACGCGCGGCGGCGTGCCGGCGGCCTTATCGCCCGCCTCGCAGGCGATCAAGCGCCACTGGGAGTCGAAGACCAGGCCGTTGGCGCGGTTGCTCGGCTGGCGGAAGGTGGAGATCTTGCCGTTGGTCGAAAGCTTCACGATGCGGCTGTTTTCGGTGTCGGTGAAGTAGACGTTGCCGGCGGCGTCGACGGTGGGGCCTTCGGTGAAGGCGACGATGGCGGCGACCTCGGCTTCGGTGGCGGCGTGAGCGCGCGCCGCGCCGGCCAAGCCCAGCATCGCCAGGATCCAGAATGTTCGCATGGCGCAATCCTTTATAGCACGCCGCTTGCGAGCGCTGGTGAGGTATCCTTTGGGGTGCAAGAAGGGGTGCAAAAACCAGCGAACAGACTTGGCGCCTGGCGGCTGTTTCGACGAGCGCAGGCGTGGCACGCGCGCGGAGCGTGTGGCAAGGCAGCGGCGCTCTATCAACAGGCGCTCAGCGCTAATCCGAGAGATCGCGGGGCGTGGCTGTGGCGGGGGCTGGCGCTGGCGGAGCAGGGCCGGTTCACGGAGGCGCGCGAGCACGTCGAGAAAGGCATGGCCCTTGCGTCGGACGCCGCGGCGGGGCGAATGTTTCTGGCGCGGGTGCTTTACGATGCCGGGGAGGCGCGCGAAGCCCAATCCATTCTCGGGGAGTCTGCGCAGGCCGGCAACCAGCAGGCGCGGGGCCTGCTCGCCCTGTGCCTGCTGCGCGGGGGCGAAATGGAGAAAGCGCGAGCGATCCTGGCGGGCCCGCTGCCCTGCACGCCGTGGCTGCTGGCGCGCCTGCTGGCGGCCATCGAAGAGAAGATCGGCATTCAGCCGCCGGAGCCGCCGGCCGAAATCGGGCCCGAGCCGGCCGTGGGAAGTGCCCCGCCGGGCTGGCTGGCTCGGCGGCGAAGGGCGGGCCACCTGCGGCGGGGCCTGGTGGCCATCCGCGCCGAGAAATGGGAGAAGGCTCTGGCGGCATTTCGCAAGGCCGAGAGGGTTGCGGCGGGCCATCCGAGGGCAGCCTATGGCAGCGGCGTCGCTCTTTATTATCTGGGACACTTCGAGGAATCGCGCCGGCGCCTGCGCGAAGCGCTCGATCATCTCGACGAGCCGTTTTCGAGCGATGCGGTGGCCACGCTGGGCAAGGTGGCCCTGGAGATGGGCGAAACGAAAGAAGCGCTGCTGTTGTTGCGGCGGGGCATTGCGCGCGGGGCGGCGATGCTCGAAAACTATTACGCGCTTGGCCTCGCAGCGCTGCGCCTGGGCCGGCCGGCGCTGGCCCGCCGGGCGTTCGAGAAGTGCGCTTCGCCCGCATTCATTCAGCAGAGGCTGGAGGAAATGGCCTAGCTTGGCGAGCACATGCACGCCTCCACACACCGGGACTTAGCCGCAAACGCCTCCGGCGCGGGGCTGTGCGCGGCGGGTATGTTTGCGCTGCTGTAGTGGGCGGCGAGCAGCGGAATTTAAGGCAGCCCGGCGCAGCGGCGCGGCGAGGAATGCCCGGTCTACCGCTGCTTGGCCCAGTGCGCCAGGCGCGCGCCGGCCTCTTCGAGCGTGCGGTCCCTCTTGCAGAAACAGAAACGGATTTGCCTGGAGCCGCGCGCCGCCTCGGCGTAGAAACTGGAGCCGGGCACGGCGGCCACGCCCGCTTCGACGATCAGGCGGCGGGCAAACTCGACATCGTTCGCCGCGCCGAACCCTGAGACGTCGGTCATCACGTAGTAGGCGCCGCCCGGCGTAAAGCAGCGAAAGCCGGCGGCCTCGAGTTGGGCGATGCAAAGATCGCGGCGGTGCTGGTAGTCGGCGCGCAGGCGGGCGTAATATTCGGCCGGCATGGCGAGGGCGGTAACGCCGGCCTGCTGGAGCGGCGCGGCGGCGCCCACCGTCAGAAAATCGTGGACCTTGCGGATGTGGCCGGTCAACTCGGGCGCCGCGATCACCCAGCCGACGCGCCAGCCGGTGACCGAGTAGGTCTTGCTCATGCTGTTGACGAGCACCGCGCGGTCGCGCATGCCGCCCAGCGTGATCATCGGGAGGTGCGTTCCCTCATAAAGAATGTGCTCGTAGATTTCGTCGGTGAAGGCCAGCGCGTCGAACTCGCGGCACAGCTCGGCGATGAATTCCAGCTCCTCGCGGGTGAAGACCTTGCCGGTGGGGTTGTTGGGCGTGTTGAGAATGATGCCTTTGGTGCGGGGGCCGAAGGCGCGGCGCAGCTCTTCGCGGTCGAAATGCCAGCCGGGCGGATAAAGGGTCACCAGCTTGCGCGTCGCGCCGCACAGCTCGGTGTCGGGGCCATAGTTTTCGTAGAACGGCTCGAAGACGATTACCTCGTCGCCGGGGTTGATGGTGGCCATGAGCGACGCGATCATGCCCTCGGTCGAGCCGCACACCACGGTGATCTCGCGCTCGGGGTCGAGATCGAGGCCGTAGCAGGCGCGGTACTTGGCGGCGATGGCCTGGCGGAGGCTCTGCGCGCCCCAGGTGATGGCGTACTGGTTGATGTCATCGCAGATGGCCTGCTGGGCGGCGGCCTTGATCTCGGCCGGGGCGGGGAAGTCGGGGAAGCCCTGCGCCAGGTTGACGGCGCCGTGCGCGATGGCGAGGCGCGTCATCTCCCGGATCACCGACTCGGTGAAGTTGGCCGTGCGGCGCGCGTAAATCATTACGGCCCGGTGGAGGTGGAGGCGGCATGCGCGGCCCTGGCCAGCTCGGCCCCGTATATTTTCCGGTAGATCTCGGCGTTGCGCGTGACCGATTGCACGTACTCGCGGGTTTCGGTGAAGGGAATGTTCTCGACAAATTCGGCGGGGTCTTTCATGGAGTGCCAGGTGAGCCACTTGTCGGCGCGGTGCTCGCCGGCGTCGTAGCCGGCCAGGGCGGGCTCGACTTTACCCTGGTAGAGGTCGAGGACGTGGCGCAGGTGCAGCGTGCCGAGCTGGAGGCTGGTTTCGGGAACGTGAAGCTGGGGCACCGAGACCCGGCGGATGCCGAGATCGCGGCCCAGGCGGCGGCCGGTGGCCGGCATGATCTGCATCAGGCCGTGCGCGTGGGCGCTCGATACGGCGCCCGGGTTGAACTCCGATTCCTGGCGGATCAGCGCCGCCACCAGGCTGGGGTCCAGCTCGTGCAGCTTGGAGTAGCTCTCGATCTCATTGCGCCAGGGCATGGGGAACAGCAGCTCCCAGTAGCGGCGGGGAAGCGAGTCGACGGGAAAAGCCAGATAGCCGGGCGTGTAGTG
>DASQHK010000268.1:0-6490 GCA_035632135.1 Bryobacterales bacterium | reverse complement strand
GGAGCGGTGCGGGAGGATGTGAATGACGCCCTCGCCGTCGCTGGTGAAGGCCCTGGATTCGGCGCCGGGCACGCAGTATTGCAGAATCCAGCGCCGCGGCGCGCCGGGAACATCGAAGTAGACGGTGTAGACCGGCTGGCCGGTGAGCACCTCGCCGCCTTCGAGGACGCTATCTTCGGAGGATTGCTGGACGATGATGACGCCCAGGTTGCCTCCGGTGGGCCAGGAATGTGCCGGAGGATTGGCGCCGCCGGAAGCCTCGCCGGAGCCGGAGGCTGTCCCATTTCCGGCGGCATCCGAGGAGTTCCCATTGGCGGCGAGCAGGTCGGCGTAGGTTCCTTGCTCTTGGTTCGAGCCATTCGATCCAATGACGCCGCCTGCGCCGGGGCCGGCAGCGCCGAAAGCGGAGGGGCTTCCGCCGGGCAGCGCGAGCGAGCCGGGAAACGAATCAGCGAGCCGGTTGCCCTGCTCGACCACGTAGCCCGCGGCCGGCGTGGCAGGCGTGTTCATCAGGGTAATGAGGTTGAGAGGACTGCCGCCGGGCAGCGCGGTAGCGGGTAGCTCACCGGGCGTGGCGAGGCCGGGAACCGGCATCTGGACCGGCGCCACATTGGCCGCAAAAACGGGCAACTGGGGATCGCGGAAGGTCAGCACGGGACCGGAGGCGATTTGCAGATCGGAGATGCTTGCTTCCCGGTTCGGCTGCTGCACCACGGGCGTCGAGTGGGGCAGGGTGAACTTGCGCGGTGCGGGCTTGGGAGGCTCGCCCACCACGCGCCAGGGCTCGGCGGGTGTTGGCTGCTGCGCCCAGAGAAACGAGCTGGGCAAAGGCTGGGGAATCGAGATGGCGACGTTGGGCGGCTGATCGGGCTGGATGATCACGTCCTTGCTTTTGGCGTGCTTCTCCCAGGGTAACTGGAGCTGCGCGCGGCGCGAGCGCGTGGCCGACTGCGAGAGCCGCAAGCGGCCCGCGGGCTTAGCGGCGTGGGGGCGCGCGGCCATGCCCGCCACCTGCGGGGGAGCTTCTGTCGCGTGGGGCCGCTCAGGGGGCGTGTAGAGCAGCGGCGCGGGGATGCGAAACTCCATGATCTTGACGTTGTAGCGGCGGAAATCGAAGTGCAGGCGGTCGGGGAACAGGTACGGGAGCAGCGGCGCGGCTGCCAGCACGAGAATGTGCAAGCCAACCGAGAGCGCCACGCCGCGCGCCGGGGAGCGGGGCTCCACAAATACATCGGCGAACAGGTCAGCCGCGACGGGCGCCGCCTGGCTGCCCAGGATGCCCGTGAGAGGGCTGGCGGCCTCGCCCGCCTTCGAGCGCACCACATAGACAAGAGCAACGGTGAACAGGGCGGCCGAGGCCACCGCCATCAGAATGCCGGCAGGGTCGAGTGGGGGGATCATCGATAGCCCTCTTGGTGGCCTATCGACAAGAGTGTAGGAGAAACCTAAGGCTCGGTCCCATCAGGGCGAAACATTAGCTCGGCGGTTGATTTTACTTACGACCCCGAGGGGGAAGCGGCGGCGGAGGCGGGAGCGGCCGGCACGGCTGCCGGCAGGCCCCGGTTGAGAAAGGCCTCAAACTCTTTGGCGTCGCGCGTCGCGCCGGCGAAGGTCGCCACCACGCGATCGTCGGGCTGGACGATGGCGTAGAACGGGATGGCGCTGGTGCCGAAGCGGGTTTCGGCCATTTTCTGGTTGGCTTCGACAGCGCCGCCGGAGCCGTCGGTGTAAAGCTTCAGCAGCACGAAGTTTTGGAGCGCGGAGGCGACCTCGGGGCGGGTGAACATGTTGGCTTCCATCCAGTGGCAATTGGTGCAGGCGTAGCCGGTGAAATTGACAAACACCGGCTTGCCGGTCTGCCGGGCGGCGTCGAGCGCCTGGCGATAGTCGTCCTTGATCCATTTCAGCTCGCTCGAGCTGCCGGGGGCCAGGCTGCCTTCGGTGGCCGCCGGCACGTAGGCATCAAGCTCGCCGAGGCGCGCGCCGAACATGCCGGGCACGAGCGACACGGCCACTACCAGGATCAGCACGGCGGCAAAGAGGCGCCAGAGGCTGACCGGCTCGTCCTTCTGGTCCTTGAGCTTCAAGATGCCGAGCAGGTAGAGGCCGGCGAGGGTGAGCATGACGATCCAGACGGCGAGGAAGCGGGCGCGGGTGAGGATATTCCACTGGTAAACCTGGTCGATGTTGCTGAAGTACTTCATCGCCGCGGCCAGGATGAGGAAGCCGAGAGTGATCTTGGTGCGCTCGAGCCAGCCGCCGCTCTTGGGGAGGCGGGCAAGGTAAGCGGGGAACAGGGCGAGGAAGAAGAACGGCGAGGCTAAGCCTATTGAGAATACAAACATACCCAGGATGGGCCAGTAAACGCCGCCTTGCGCGGAGCCGGCGAGCAGGGTGCCGACGAACGGTCCCGTGCAGGCGAAGGAAGCGAGAGCAAACGCCAGGCCCATGATCAGCGCGCCGGCGATGCCGCCGCGATAGGAGGCGTTGGTGACCGTGGTGAGCACGCCGCTCGGGATGGTGATTTCGAACGCGCCCAGCAGGCTCAGGCCGAAGGCCACGAAGACCAGCGCGATGAAGAGATTGACCCACGGGTTCGAGCCAAGCTGGCTGAGGCCGAATGGACCGAGAATGGCGGTTACGAGCACGCCGAGGCCGGTAAATAGCACGATGACGCCGATGCAAAAAGTGAACGCCTGGATGACGCTTTGCGCAGCGATGCGGGGCTGGCGCTGGCCCTCGCCGACCGCCGCCGCGCCCCCGGCGGTTTGCGCGCCGAGGAAGTAGGACATGGTGATGGGGATCATCGGGAACACGCAGGGCGTGAAGATGGCGAGGAAGCCGAAGCTGAGGGCGAGCAGCAGGAACTGGCCGGCGCCTTGGGAGCCGGCGGCGGCCACGGGCGCTGGACTGGATGCCGCCGAGCCGGCCGCCGAGGGAGCTGCCGCCACGAACTCGGTGTAGCCCGGCGGGATCTGGAGCGCGGCGGCCTGGGCGGCCGCGTCGATCTTGAGCGTGGCGGTGATCGTTTTACGCACCGGGAACAGGCAGACTTGATCGTTGCAGGCCTGGTAGCGGGCCTGCGCAGCGAGATCGGCCGAACCGGCCTGCGCTGCGCTCGCCGTGGTGAGGTCGAACACGAACTCGACGCTGCCCTGGTAAGTCTCCGTCTCCGTTTTGAAATTCGGATCGAAGGCGCGCTTGGAGGGCGGCGTCCAAACGGTCCATTTGTCCACGGCAGGCGAAGGCTGAAGCGTAATCGTAGTGGCGATGGGCGGGCGGGGCGTGGTGAGCGAGTAGAGGTGCCAGCCAGGCTCGATGGTGGCAGTGAGCCGTCCGAGCGCCTTCTGGCCGGGCGCAGTGGCAGCCGGCTCGAACTGGAGCGTCCACTGGACCGGATCGGGCTTCTTAGCCGGCGGCGCCTGGGCCACCAGCAGGCCGCTCAAAGCGAGAAAGGCCGGGAGGACTCGTGGGAGCATGAAGCTACTCATTGGATGGGCCGTGGCCGTGAAAGGTCGCATCGAGGGTGGCGACGCCGATCTGCCCGTGGAGGTTCTGGTCGGGCGAAGGGACGTCGCCGCCGCCGAACCACAGCCACAGCTTCCCATCAGCCACCCATAGTGTCGGGTCGCAAACCACGCGGCGATTCCACGGCTCATCGCCGGCGATCGGCCGGCCGAGTGCGGCGCGCTGCCAGCGCACGCCATCGCTCGAGCGCGCCACGCCGAGGCGGCGCTCTTCCGCCGCGCTGCGCCCAGTATAGATCATATACAATTCCGCGCCCGCCCGAAACACGGCCGGCTCGCCCAGGCCGCGCTCGTCGAAGGCGCCGGGAGGGCCCAGATCGAGCACGGGGTTGGACATGGATTTCTGCCAGTGAACGCCGTCGGCGGAGCGAGCGACGCCGAGGCGCTGAATGGCGTGGCGGTTCTGGCCGAGATAATACATATAGTAGGCGGAGCCGCAGCGGATGACGTAGGGGTCGGCGACGCCGGCCTCGTCCCAGCTTCCCTGCGGCCCTGGCTCGAGCACCGGCTCGCCGTGGCGCTGCCAGCGCTGCGCATCCGCGGATAGCGCGAGGCCGATGCGCGGCTCGCGGCCGGCCTGGTACCAGTAGAGGAACTGCGCGCCATCGTGGAGTAGCGCGCCGTTGGCGGCGATGGCGCCGCCTTCCCAGGTTGCCGCGAGCGGCGAAAGAACGGGGTTGCCGGCGAACTTCTCCCAGTTTCGACCGTCGGCCGAAGTGGCGAGACCGGTGTGCCAGGCGCGGCCGTCGAAGCCGGAATACAGATTGTAAAAGCGGCCATTCCAGCGGACGACGCTGGGGTTGAGGGCGTCAACGGAATCCCACGATCCGGCCGGGCCGCGCGTGAGGACGGGCGTGGCGTCGGCCTGCCATTGCCAGGTTTCGGGCGCCGGCGCCGCCACAACCGCACAGTCTTCGACTACGAACTCCGCCTGCTTAGGCCGCCACGCGGGGCCGCACGCGGCCATCGCCGCCAGCGCCAGGAGGGTTGCGAATTTCACCTCAACCGTTGTACAACAGGTGCATGCTTCGAGTCTTGCTCGCCGCCCTGCTCGCCTCCGCCATCGCCGGCGCGGCTGAAAACACGCTTGCCCCGCAGGAGAAGAAAGACGGCTGGATGCTGCTCTTCAACGGCCACAACCTCCACGGCTGGGACGGCGATCCCGCGCTGTGGTCGGTGAAAAATGGCGTGATCGCCGGCTCGACCGACAGTCACCCGCTGAAGCACAACGAATTTCTGATCAGCACGCAGAAGTATGCGGACTTCATCTTGCAGGCGGACATCAAGCTGCGCAACCACAACAGCGGGATTCAATTCCGCAGCGAGGTGCTGCCAGAGTGGGTGTGCAAGGGCTACCAGGCCGACGCCGCCGAGGGCGACTGGTGGGGCAGCCTTTATGAAGAGCGCGGGCGCGGCGTGCTGGTGAACGGCTGGAAGGGCAAGGGCGAGACGGTGGTGCACGCGGACGGCTGGAACCACTACGAGATCACCGCGCACGGCCACCACATCCAGCTCAAGCTGAACGGCATGGTGACGGTGGATCTCGATGATCCCAACGGCGCGCTCGACGGCGTGATCGCACTGCAAATGCACGCCGGCAAGCCGATGGAAGTGGAGTTCCGGAACATCAAGATCAAAAAGCTTTAACCGCAGAGGACCCCGAGGACGCAGAAAAGGATTTGAGAGGCGACGTCGTCTGACGTGACCGGTCAGACCGGTCTATAATGAAGACGATGGCGCACACCTATTCAGCCTACGAAGCAAAAGCCAGGTTCAGTGAGGTGATCCGCAAGGTTCGCGCCGGGCAGCGGGTGACGATTGCCTATCGGGGGGAGGAGGTGGCAGAAATCTCCCCGATCGAGCGGCCGGGCAAGAGCCTGGAGAAATCCTTGCGGCGGCTGGAGGAACTGGGCGTAGTGGAAGGGAGCCGGAAACCTATGGGCCGGTTCCGGCCGGTCGCGAAGCGCCCCGGAGCGCTGGCACGTTTTCTGGACTCGCGCAAGTGAAGCTGGCGTATGTAGACACATCCTGCCTGGTGGCGATCGCATTCGCCGAACCCGGGGCGCCTGCGATGGCCAGACGGCTCGGAAAATTCGACAGGCTCTTTTCCTCCAACCTTCTGGAGGCCGAGCTTCGCTCAGCACTGGCGCGGGAGGGCGTCGCGACTGAGACGGACGAACTGTTGCGATGGGTCAGTTGGGTCCACCCGAACCGCGCGCTGACGCCGGAGTTCGACCGGATCCTGCCGGCGGGTTATCTGAAGGGGGCTGATCTTTGGCACCTTGCCTGCGCTCTTGTTCTTGCCCCGGACCCCAGGGAACTGGCCTTTCTGACACTGGACAAGCGGCAGAAGGAGGCCGCGACACGGCTGGGGTTTGCCACCTGAAAGGTAAACGGCGCGCGGCCAGGCGAAGTTGCGTTACAGCTTCACGCCGGTTTTCACCCAGCGGCCGGTGCGGGCGGATTCGAGCACGGCGTCGCAGACTTTTTGCGTCTCGAGAGCGTTGCGAAAGTCGGGTTGCGCGGGTTTGCCGGACTCGACGCCTGTCACGAAATCGGCGAGCGCGTTGAGGAAGGTGTGCTCGTAGCCGATGCAGGTGCCGGGCACCCAGTAGCGGTTCATGTAGGGGTGCTCGGAGTTGGTGGTGTGAATCTTGCGCCAGCCGGTCAGGTGCGATTCCGTCTTCTTGCCCGATTGAAGCTGCTTGTATTCGAAAAACTGCAAATACTCCGGCTCCTCGAGATCGAAGTACAGGCTGCCCTCCACGCCGTTCAGCTCGAAGGTGTTGAAGTTCTTGCGGCCGCGGGCGTAGCGCGTGGACTCGAACGTCCCCAGGGAGCCGTTGGCGAACTCGGCGAGGAACATGCAGGCATCATCAATATGCACAGGCTGGCGCTTGCCGGTTTCGACGTGCTGGCGCTCTTTGATGAACGTCTCGGTTCGGGCGGTGACGCGGGTGATG
>DASQHK010000267.1:0-11089 GCA_035632135.1 Bryobacterales bacterium | reverse complement strand
ATCACGCCCGCGCCGCTCAGCGCGGTCTTGCCGCGCACCACGGCCTGCCGTCCGTTGATGGTGATGTCAGCGCCCATGCGGTTCAGCTCCTGCGCGTGGAGGAAGCGGTTTTCGAAGATCGTTTCCGTAACGACGGAGACGCCATGGGCTTGCGTAGTGAGCGCCATCCACTGCGCCTGGAGGTCGGTGGCGAAGCCGGGAAACTCCTGGGTGGTGACGTCCACGCTGGCGAGGCGCGCTGGGCCGCGGACGCGCATGGCGCCATCGCCGGCGGTGGTGACTTCCACGCCCGCTTGGCGCAGCTTGTCGAGCAGGGCGTTGAGATGATCCGGCCGGCCGCCGGTGACCTCGACGTCCCCGCCGGTGATTGCGCCGGCCACCAGAAATGTCCCGGCCTCGATGCGGTCGGGGATGATGACGTGGGTTGCGCCGCCGAGCCGCGCCACGCCGCGAATGTGAATCGTGCTGGTGCCGGCGCCCTCGATCCGGGCGCCCATTTTCGTGAGCAGCTCGGCCAGGTCGGCCACCTCCGGCTCGCGCGCGGCGTTCACCAGCACGGTTTCGCCTTCGGCCAGAACAGCCGCCATGAGCAGGTCTTCGGTGCCGGTCACGGTGACCTTCTCGAACTGGATCGTCGCACCGTGCAGGCCGTGGGGAGCCTGCGCCTCGACGTAGCCGTGCTCCTGCTCGATGCGCGCGCCGAGCTTCTCCATGCCGTGAATGTGCAGGTCGATGGGCCGCGCGCCGATGGCGCAACCGCCGGGCAGGGAGACGCGCGCGCGGCCGGTGCGCGCCACGAGCGGCCCCAGCACCAGGCTCGACGCCCGCATCGTCTTGACCAGCTCGTACGGCGCTTCGGGGTTGCTGATGCGCCGGGCGCGGATCTGGTAGCGGCCGTTCTTGGCCTTCACATCCGCCCCGACGTCGGCCAGCAGGCGCGCCATGGTCCGGATGTCGCGCACCCGTGGAATGCGCTCCAGCGTCACCGGCTCATCGGTCAGCAGCGCCGCGGCCATGGCCGGCAGGGCGGAGTTCTTCGCCCCGCTGACCGGGATGGACCCGCTCAGCGCAACGCCGCCGCGTATCAGGAATTTTTCCATCACTGGGCTCCCAAGAAAAGAGCGAACGACCGATTGGGGTCGCGAATGCACGCGAATGCACGCGAATCAACGCGAGCGAAAACTTATTCGCGTCCATTCGCGTCCATTCGCGACCTTCATTCCTTGCTCCGGCTTCGCCCTGCGGCCTATCCTTAGAGGGTGACCGCGACGGTGCTCCCAGGAAGAGCGAACGACCGATTGGGGTCGCGAATGCACGCGAATGCACGCGAATGCACGCGAATCAACGGGAACGAAAGCTTATTTGCGTCCATTCGCGGTGACCGCGACGCCCCGCACGTAAGTCCCCTGCACGGTTCCTTCGGTATCGAGCACCACTAAGTCGGCGTCGGCGCCGGGCTTGAGCGCGCCCTTCCTATCAGCAATGCCCAGCAGCTCGGCGGGGTTGAGCGTGGCCATGGGCAGCGCCTGCGCCAGGCTCAGGCCCAGGAACTGCCGCATGTTGCGGACCGCGCGGTCGAGCGTGAGCACGCTGCCGGCCAGCGCGTCCTGATACCGGCAGACGCCGCCCTTCACTTCCACCAAGAAGCCCGCCACGGGATACAGCCCGTCGGGCATGCCGGTGCCGCTCACGCCGTCCGAGACCAGAATGATGCCACTCGCGCCCTTGGCCTGATACAGCACGCGAATGGCGGTGGGATCGACATGGACGCCGTCGGCGATCAGCTCGGCCTTGATGCGAGGATCGGTCAGCACCGCGCCGATCACGCCGGGGTCGCGGTGAGCGAAGGGCCGCATGGCGTTGAAAGTGTGCGTCGCCTGCCGCGCCCCCAGCTCGACGGCGCGCTCCGCTTGCTCGCAGGTTGCGTCGGTGTGGCCGATCGACGGCCGCACGCCGCTGCGCACCATCTCGGCGATCAGCTCGGGCGCCGCCGCCAGCTCCGGCGCGATGGTCATAATGCGCAGCGTGCCGTTCGCCGCCTTCGCCATTCGCCGGTAGCCCTCGAGCGTGGGCTCGGCGATGCTTTCGACCGGATGCACGCCGCGCCGCTTCACGCTGATGTACGGCCCTTCCATGTGAATGCCGAGCGGCTGGGCGGCGGGAACATTGGCCCCCTCCCGCTCGGCGATGTAGCCGGCCAGGAACTCGAGCGTCTGGAGCGTGTCGGCTGCCGGCGCAGTGACGGTGGTGGCGTAGTAAGAGGTAGTGCCGTGGCGGGCGAGCGCGCGCGAAACCGTGTCCGCGGCTTCGCGCACGGGCTCCATCAGGTCGCGGCCGCCCGCGCCGTGGACGTGGATGTCGATGAAGCCGGGCGCGATCGACGCTTCGCCGAGCTGCACGACCTGCGCGCCCTTGGGAATCGAGACCTGCTCGCGCGTTCCGACCGCGGCGATGCGCCCGTCTTCCACCAGCAGCACGCCGCCCGGAATGGGATCCGGCGTGTAAACGGTCGAGGCGAGAAAGGCGGTCCGCATCAGGATTTGGGCGCGGGGCTTTCCAAGGCCAAACCCACCCGGTTTCCCGCCGCGGCCAGCAACTCGCGGGCGCGCTGGGCGCTCACGCCGCGTTTCAGCATCACGATCGCCGCCCGCACGTTGTTCCCGGCCTCGTCGAGCGCCTGCGCCGCGCGCTCCGGGCTCGCCCCGGCCGCCTGCGCCACGATGCGCCGGCCGCGGTCCAGCAACTTCTGATTTTTGAGGTGCAAATTCACCATCAGGTTGCGGTAAACGTAGCCGAGGCGAATCATGGCCGCGGTGGAGAGCATGTTCAGCACCAGCTTTTGCGCCGTGCCGGCCTTCAGGCGCGTCGAGCCAGCGATGATCTCCGGCCCGACGATGGGCGCGATCGGAAAATCGACCAGCGCGGAGATCTCGGCCTCGGCGTTGCAGGTGACGCCGATCGTCTTCGCCCCGAGCGACCGCGCATATCGCACCGCGCCGAGCACATAGGGCGTGCGGCCGCTGGCCGTGAGCCCCACCAGCACATCGCGCTCGGTGAAGCCGCGCGCGCGCAGATCGGCCTCGCCGGCCTCGGGGTGGTCTTCGCTCGCCTCCGTCGCTCGCGCCAGCGCGGCCTCGCCGCCGGCCATGACGCCCTGCACAATCTCCGGCGAGGCGTCAAAGGTCGGCGGACATTCACTCGCGTCGAGCACGCCGAGCCGACCGCTGGTCCCCGCGCCGATGTAAAACAGCCGCCCGCCGCGCCGCAGCGCTTCGACAATGGCGTCCACCGCGCGGGCGACGCGCGGGATCTCGCGGCCCACGGCCGGCGCGACCTTGCGGTCCTCCACGTTCATGATTTCCAGAATTCTTTCCGTGGGCAGCAGGTCGATCTCGGCCGAAGCCGGGTTGCGCTTTTCCGTGCCGAGGTGCTCCAGCATTCTTCTTACGCTAACATGACTGCATGGCTCGGGCGTTGGCGGCGGTACTGCTGCTCACATCCCTGACGTTCGCCGCTCCCGCGCAGACCAAGCCGCGGGGCAAGTCCGCGCCAGCAAAAGCGGCGCCAAGCAAATGGCGCGGCTCGCCGATCCTCGACCGCGTCATTCAGCAGGAGATCGAAGAGAACCACATTCCGGGCGCCGTGCTGATCGTGGGCCACAAGGGCAAAATCCTGCACCGCAAGGCTTACGGCAGCCGCGCTGTGGAGCCGCGTCGCGAGGCTATGACGGTGGACACCATCTTCGACCTCGCTTCGCTGACCAAAGTGATCGCCACCACGTCGTCGATCATGCTGCTGTTCGAGGAAGGGAAGATCCGGCTCAATGATCACGTCACCGCATACCTGCCCGGTTTCGAGGGCGGCTCAAGCCCCATCACCGTGCGCCAGTTGCTCACGCATTTTTCCGGGGTGCGCCCCGACCTGGACCTGAAGCTCGCCGGCGCGGACCGGCCCTGGACCGGCTACGACACGGGCATCCGGCTGGCGCTGGCGGAGAAACCGACGGCGCCGCCGGGATCAAGGTTCCTTTACAGCGACATCAACTTCATCCTGCTCGGCGAGATCGTGCACCGCGTGAGCGGGAAGACGCTCGACCAGTTCGCCCGCCAGCGCGTTTTTGGGCCACTCAAGATGAACAATACCATGTTCAACCCGCCGGCCCGCCTGCGGCGGCGCATAGCGCCGACCGAGCGCGTCGATGGCGTGCCGTTGCGCGGCGTGGTGCACGATCCGACCTCGCGGGCCATGGGAGGCGTGGCCGGCCATGCGGGCCTGTTCTCGACGGCGGACGATCTGGCCCGCTTCGCTGCCATGCTGCTCGGCCACGGCCGCCTCGGCGGTGCGCGCATTTTCAGCCCGCTGACGGTTGAAAAAATGACCTCGCCGCAGACGCCGCCCAACCAGCCCATCGAGCGCGGCCTCGGCTGGGACATCGAGTCGCCCTTCGCCTCCAATCGCGGCGAGCTGCTGCCGGTGGGCTCTTACGGCCACACGGGCTTCACGGGCACTTCGCTGTGGATCGACCCGGTTACGCAAACCTTCATCGTTCTGCTCACCAACCGCGTCCATCCGACCGTGCGGCCCGCCCCGGTGAGCCTGCGCGCGCGGGTGGCGACTGCCGTCGCCGCCAATCTGACCGATGTCCCGCCCGAGCTGGTTGAGAAAGCCGGGCTGCGCTTGACCGGCTACAACGAGTCGATGTACGGCGCGCGCCGCGTCGTTTACCGCAACGGCAAAGTTCTCACCGGTCTCGATGTGCTCGCCCGCGACCAATTCCGGATTCTCCAGGGCAAGCGCTTCGGCCTCATCACCAACCACACCGGCATCGACCGGCAACGCCGCCGCAACATCGACTTGATGGCCGAAGCCGGCGTGAAGCCGGCGGTCATTTTTTCTCCGGAGCACGGCATTTCCGGCGACTTCGACCAGCCGGACGTGCCGGACGCGGTGGACGAAAAAACCGGCGTGCACATTTACAGCCTGCACCAGAAAGGCCGCTACCGGCCCACCGCCGAGATGCTGCGCGGGCTGGACGCGCTGGTCTTCGACATTCAGGATGTCGGCGCGCGCTTCTACACGTACATGACCACCATGGGGTATTGCCTGGAAGAAGCCGCCCGCCGCCACATTCCGATGTATGTCTTAGACCGGCCTAATCCCATCAACGGCATTGCAGTAGAGGGACCCATCCTCGATCCCACGCATCTGTCGTTCATCGGCTACTTCCCGCTGCCGCTGCGGCACGCCATGACGGCGGGGGAGCTGGCGCGCCTGTTCAACGGCGAAAAAAAGCTGGGCGCGCGGCTCGAAGTGATCAAGATGGAAGGGTGGCAGCGCGGCGACTGGTTCGATGAAACCGGGCTGCCGTGGGTCGACCCCTCGCCCAACATCCGGAACCTCTACGAAGCCACCGTCTATCCCGGCGCGGCGATGCTGGAGGGGCTTCGCAACTACTCGGTCGGCAGGGGAACCGACACTCCGTTCGAGGTGGTCGGGGCCGACTGGATCGACGGGGTGGCTTTGGCCGATTACCTCAACGCCCGTGGCATTCCGGGGGTCCGGTTCTACGGTGTGGAGCGGACGCCGGCATCGTCGCACTTCGCCCATCACAGGATCGACGGAGTGCAGATCCTGGTGACCGAGCGGGATCAGGTAGATGCGAGCGAGGTCGGGCTGGAGATCGCCGCGGCGCTTATCAAACTGTTTCCGGGGCACTTACAACTGGATCAGACCGTCGGGCTGATCGGCAGCGACGCCACCGTGGAGGCGCTGGCGGGCGGGGAAGATCCCAGGAACATCCGCGAGAACTGGCGGGAGTCCGTGGAACAATTCCGGCAAATGCGGGAGAAATACCTGCTTTACTAGCCGTGGTGGAGGCTGCGGCCGGTGCCGACGCGGGCCACAGGGTTCGCGCGAGGCCGCTGAAAAAGGGTTTGCGGGTCCGCTCCCTCACGGTCGCGGCTCGGTAAACTGAACCCGTGAAGCCGATTCCGAGCGGTATTTGGACTTTTTCAGCGACCTGCGCTAGGCCGCGGCCTTTTTGGCCTGCGCGCTGCCGTTCTTAGACCCCGGGGGACGCCCACGGCGTTTCTCAGTAGCCAAGGCAAGCCAGGCCGGAGGCCGGCCACGCCGTCTGCCTCTGCCGCGGGCCAGCCGCTCCAGAGAAATAATCGCTTCTTCGATCTGCTGCCGCTCCTGCCGGAGCTCGACCAGAATCTTGTTCACATCCATTGGCAACTCCTAGAAAGCGCCCACCAAATTTGCTCCGGATGGGGAAATTGCGCTAAATTTGAACTGTCGCGATCTCATCGGGTCCCTTGTTCTGGAAACAGAACAAAAACAGCGATTCCCATCGGAGCACCCCTTTTATACCAGAATTCACCTGCCGAATCAATAGCCCTGTTCCAAATTCAGAACAAAATTTTTCTTAGCCTCGGTTGGCTCGTCGGACCCAGAGCAGGCTGGAGCAGCTCCAGGAACGAAAGCCGGCCAAAAAGATGATGCTTAGTGGGGAATATCCCAGGTTTTGGAGGGTGAATTGCCTGAGGCCGGATGATGACGTCTCCAATAGACGAAAAACGGAAGACCGGCGGCCACCAGAGTCAGGCCCATTAGCGACTCTCGCGGGGAATTATGGAGCGTAACTACGACCAAAAACGCGGCCACCAGGACGAAGACCGCTGGTACCACCGGATAGCCCAGGGTATGGTAGGGGCGGTCAAGGTCGGGCCGCTTCCGGCGCAGGACGAACACCGAGGCGGTGGTCATGCCGTAAAGGATCCAACTGGCAAAGATGACATAGGTGTAAAGCTCTTCGTAACGGCCGGAAAGGGTCAATACTGCCGCCCAAAGGCTCAGGAAAAGGATCGAAAAATGAGGCGTGCGGTGCTCCTGGTGAACCCGGGCGAAACGGGCGAAGAAATAGCCGTCGCGGGCCATGGCGAACGGCACGCGGGAGCCGGAGAGGAGGGAGCCGTTTAGAGCGGCGAAGATGGAGACCATCGCCGCCACGGCGACGGCGCCCCCGCCGGCCACGCCCATGAACTTGCGGGCCACGGCGGCGGCCACCCGGTCGCTCGCGCCGACTTCGGCCGCGGTCAGGACGAAGAAATAGGCAAGATTGGCCAGAATATACAAAGCAGCCACGCCCAGGGTGCCGAGGATCATGGCCCGCGGAATGTTGCGCTGGGGGTTTTGAACTTCGCTGGCGACCATGCTCACGTTGTTCCAGCCATCGTAAGCCCAGAGCGCAGCTACCAGAGCCGCTACCCAGCCGCTAACGCCGCCGGCCGCGGGAACCGCGGAGTGGAAGCTCTGCACGGAGCCGGCGCCCAGCAGCGCGGCCAGGATCACCAGGGCCAGGATCAGACCAACCTTGAGGGCGGTGATGTAAGCCTGAAGGCGGCCGCCGAGCTTGACACCGAAGAAATTGATTCCCGCCGTGGCTAAGATCAGGGCCATTGCAAAGAGCTGCCCGTAGGTGATCAGCAATGGCCCTCCCTTGGGTCCGATGGGCAGCGAAATGACAAAGCAAACCCGTTCGAGTGCCGGATAGAAATTGGCAAGGTAGTAAGCAAAAGCCGTGGCGAATGTAGCGATAGAGCCGCTTTTGGCGACCCAGAACTGCGTCCAGCCATACAGGAAGCTCCACAGGGGGCCGAAAGCTTCGCGGAGGTACACGTATTCGCCGCCGGCGTAAGGAAGAGCGGCAGCCAGCTCGGCGTAGGTGAGCGCTCCAAACAGGGAAAGCAGTCCCCCGGCGACCCAAACTAGTAGTACTTTTGCCGGTGTTCCGACGCTCAGGACCATGGCCTTTGGCACGAGGAAAATGCCGCTGCCGATGATGGTGCCGACGACGATGGCGGCGGCCTCCCAACTGCCGAGGCTTCGGATTAAGTCAGGGCCGCGGTTCCGGGAAGCGGTCATGGCGGGACCTGCGGAGCCCGCGGGCTGAATCCCAACGATGCCAGATAGCCGAAGCTGAACGTTACGCTGCTCACGATGACGACATACCAGGTCCAGGCGGCGTGCGTCGCAAAGTGCAGCCAGACCATGGTGGCAAAGCCAGCCATCATGCCGGCGATGGCGCCGGGCTGGTTGGCGCGGCGGGTGAGGACTCCCAGCAGAAAGACTCCCAACAGCGCCCCGATGGTGATCGAGATGACAGCCAAGCCGGCTTCGAGCACCGATCCCCAGTGGCGGGCGAGCAGGGCGATACCCAGCAGCACCAGTCCCCAGACGATCGTCGCCCGGCGCGACAGGCGGAGGTAGTGGTCTTCGCTGTGTCCACCGTGGCCGCGGCCGGCCGCGCCGAACAGCGGCTTGTAGAAATCCATGATCGTGGTGGAGGCGAGCGAATTGAGCGCCGCGCTCAGGTTGGACATGGCCGCGGCCAGGATGGCAGCAACGATGACGCCCGCCGCTCCCACGGGCAGGTAGTTCCAGATGAAGGCGGGGTAGACACGATCGAGCGGCTGCGGCGCCGGCCGGCCAGTCTGCAGATGGAATACATAGAGGAGCACGCCGATCAGCAGGAACAGCGTGAACTGAAAAACGATGACTACGCCGCTCGCGAGCAGCGCGATCTTGCTTTCCCGCTCGTTGCGAGCGCTGAGGAGGCGCTGCACGACAAGCTGGTCGGTGCCGTGGGTGCCGGTGGCCAGGAACGCGCCGCAGGCCAGGCCCGCCCAAAAGCTGTAAGTGCGCGAGAAAAATTCGCGGGTCAGCTCGAGGCGAAAATCGAAGATCTGAAATTTACCCAGCGGGGCGGCCACCCGCACTACCTCCGCCCAGCCTCCGGGGATGCGGGCGAGAATGAGCCAGAAGCTCAGCAGGCCGCCGGCCACGTAGAGAGCCATCTGCACCACGTCCGTCCAGATGACGGCGGTCATGCCGCCCTTAAAGGTGTAAAAGAGCGTCAGCAGCAGGATGATGACGATGGAAGTCAGTTCTCCGGTGCCGAGGACGATGGAGATCACGATGGAGATGGCAAACACGCGGACGCCCTCGGCTAGGGCTCGCACCACCAGGAACGTGCAGGCCGTGAACCGCCGTGCTCCTTCCCCGAAGCGGCGGCGCATCAGCTCATAGGCGGTGTACATCTCGCCGCGAAAATACTGCGGGATGAACAAGGCGGCGATCACCACCCGGGCCACCAGATAGCCGCAGACCACCTGGAGAAAGCCCAGGTTGCCGGTGTAGGCCAGGGCGGGCGTGCCGATGATGGTGAGGGTGCTGGTTTCGGCGGCGACGATCGACAGCATAATGGCCCACCAGGCCACCGTGCGGCCGCCGAGGAAGTAGTCCTTCAGCGATTTTTGCGAGCGATGGAACCGCGCCCCGAAGGCGGTGATGGCGATCAAGTAGACCAGGATCACGGCGAGGTCGGGGAGACGCCGGGGCATGGCGGGCCAAGGGATTGTAACAGATTGCGTGTCGGTCGAAACTGAGAACGCGGGCGGCGGCCTGCCGGGGCCTCGTCAAGATTGGGAGGGATTTTCGATCCCGGCCTTGCCATTGCGTTTTGCCGTGCTATATACTCCGCCTTTGGCCTCGCCGCGGTAAGGACTGCGCAGCCGGGAACGCCGGCGGGAACCGGACTGGTTAAAATGGGACCGGAAGGGAACCCAGGGTGAGCGGTGGAGTCTAAGGAGTTGGGGCCGCGAGGCCGGAAAGGTTGAGCTATGCTACGAAAACTCACGTTCTGCCTGTCGACTTTGGCGGTGCTTTGGCCGGCGGCGCAAATGGGGACCGCCGCGCCGGCCCCGGCGCAGCAACCGGCCGCGCAGAAGCAGTGGAAGGACCGCCAGGAGTACGACCTGTACAGCAGCATCGTCAAGGAGACCGACGCCAAAAAGCGGCTCCAATTGCTGGACCAGTGGAAGCAGAAGTATGCGGACACGGCTTTCAAGGAAGAACGGCTGAAGGCTTACATGCAGGTCTACCAGCAGGCCGGGCAGCCCGCCAAGGCTGTGGAGACGGCGAAGGAAGTGCTGGCCGGCTCTCCCAACGACTTCAGCGCCAACTATATGATGGCGTCACTCACGCCCTTCCTCGGCTCGAGCGATCAGGCGGTATGGGACGACGGCGCCAAGGCGTCCAGCGGCCTGTTGCAGAGTATCGACGCGCAGTTCGCCGCGGACAAGAAGCCGGCCAACGTGTCCGACGCCGACTGGGAGAACGCCAAGAAGGGCGCGCAGGTGATTGCGCACCAGACGCTCGGCTGGGTGGCCAAGATGGAGAAGAAAAACGAGGATGCCGAAAAGGAGTTCATCCAAGTTCTCCAATTGAATCCGCAGATGGCCACCGTGTCATTCTGGCTTGGTGAAGCCGTGCTCGCCGAGAAGAATCCCGACAAGAACGCGCTCGCCCTTTTCAGTTTCGCCCGCGCGGCCTCTTATGATGGGCCGGGCGCGCTAACGCCGCAAGGTCGCCAGCAGCTCGACGCTTACCTCGCCAAAGTATACAAGGGCTATCATGGCGACGACCCCAAAGGGCTGGCCGATCTGAAGGCCATGGCCAAGGCCTCTCCTTTGCCCCCACCCGATCTCAAGATCAAGTCGAAGGAGGAAGTCGCCGTCGAGAAGGAAGAGGATCTGAGAAAGAGCGATCCCCTGTTGGCGGTGTTCCTGCAGATCAAGGAGGGCTTGAGCGGGGCGGACGGCGCGAAATTTTGGGACGACATGAAGGGGAAGGCCATGCCCGAGTTGAAGGGCACAGTGGTGTCGGCCAAACCGGCGATTCACCCGAAGGTGGTGGAAGTCGCGCTGAGCCAGGCGACCACGACAGAAGTGACGATTGCGGCGCCGGAGACCTCGGCGCGCTGCAAGCTGGAGCCCGGCGCTGTGATTCACTTCAAGGACTCGGAGGCGAAGGAGTTCACGCCAACCCCATTCATGATCAAGATGGAGGGTGGCAAGATCACCGAGGGCTGCACGGAAGCGCCTGTGCCCCGCCGCGCGCCGGCCAAGAAGTCGGCAACGAAGAAGAAGGCCGGATAGACCGTCTACTTACCCAGTAAAGTCAGCCGAAGGGTTTCCCCGAACGAGCCGGTTCCTTGAATGGCGAGGCGGCCCGTGATGTCGATCCT
>DASQHK010000266.1:0-11901 GCA_035632135.1 Bryobacterales bacterium | reverse complement strand
CGTCTCGCACCGGCCCAACCCTCCGGACCGCAGCGATGTCAACCAGGTACGCGGGATAGGCTTATGAAGGAAAACGGGAAGATCACAGTCGTTCTGGCCGATGACCACGCCATTGTGCGCGAAGGCTTGGCAGCCATTCTCAAGGCCGAACCTGACATCTCGCTGGTCGGAGAGGCTTCCGACGGCAACCAGGCCGTGGAAATGATCCGCGAACTGCGTCCCGATGTGGCCATCATCGATCTCAACATGCCCCGGCTGCACGGCATCGAGGTGATCCGGCGCACCCACAAATGGAGCAGCCAGGTGCATCTGGGCGTGCTTTCCATGCATCGTGATCAGAAGGTCGTCGAAGAGGCCATCCGCGTCGGCGCCAGCGCTTACCTGCTTAAGGACGGTCCCTCGCGCCACCTGGTCGAAGCGATCCACATCATCATGGACGGCGGCATCTACATCTCGCCTCTGCTGAATCCGCAGGCCTTGCTCAGCGCCGCGCGCCGCCCCGCTCCCGCCGACCCGCTCGAGAACCTCAGCGCGCGCGAGTACCAGGTGTTTGGTTTTCTGGTGGAAGGCTTGCGCGCCAAAGAAATCGCCGCCCGGCTCGACATCAGCCCCAAGACCGTTGATACCTATCGCTCCAACGTAATGCGTAAGCTGCACATCTACGACGTGCCCGGCCTGGTCAAGTACGCCTTGCAGCGTAAGCTCACCTCGCTCGAATAACATCTCCGCCGACCTTCGCTCGGAAGAATCCGACCCATTGGTAGGAGAAATCCTAGGCCGGTTGGAACTGCCCCAGGGAGACAATAAGGTTTCGTAGGGTGCGGACCTGATTCGTGTCGAATGGCGGCCCTACGGCGAGTGGCTTTTACTGCAGGGGCCGGATGGCTAGCAGTAGTGGAGTCCCTTAGGTCTTTGCGGTAGCCACGAGGGGTTGGGAGTCTGGGAGTTTCATGTCGAAAAACATGCTCAAGCGTAGTGTCATTTGTGTTACAATTTCCTTGCTGTTTGTTCTGGCGGGGTTTGCGAACCGGCAGTTGGGCTTGCTGGGAGCGGATACCGCCGGAGTTGCGCTGGTAACCGCAGCGGTGCTGCCGCCCGGTCCCGCGGAAGTGGCTCTCATGGACGGGCCCGTTTTTCCGCCTGACCCGGTGGACATCCCCAGCCTGACGGCGATGGTGATGGATGGCCCGGTTTTTCCGCCCGACCCGGTGGATATTCCGAGCGCCACGGCCAAATGGATGGACGGGCCGGTTTTCCCGCCTGATCCGGTCGACATCCCCAGCCTGACGGCAATGGTGATGGATGGTCCGGTTTTTCCGCCCGACCCGGTGGATATTCCGAGCGCCACCGCCAAGTTGATGGACGGGCCGGTCTTTCCGCCCGATCCGGTGGACATCCCGAGCCTGGCAGTCGCCTAGGGCTCATGGGGGCAGCGCAGGTGGTCAAACAGACACAGGTTTTCGGGAAGTTAGTGGACCAAGAGGACCTGCATGCCCCTGTTCGAGTGGAGCTTTCTGATCGCAGGGCTGGTTCTGCAGAGCATGGTGCTGTCCGTCATGCTCCGGGGATCCTGGCGGCGCTATCCGTTCCTTTTTAGTTACCTGATCCTCAGTTTCTTCTCCACCGTAGTCGAGTTTTCCCTGCGCCATTATTTCGGCCCGCTCTCCAAGAAGTTTGTGGGGTTTTACTGGGCCAATGACTTCGCCGCCACCGTGCTGATCCTGATGATCATCATTCATCTCATCCGCATGGCGATGGAGAAGCATCCTTATCGCGAGCCGGTCTACTGGGGCCTGCTGATGGGCGTGGCGGCCACCGCCGGCCTGAGCATATTTCTAATGCCTGGCCACGACTGGCGCCTGCTATACCGCTACAACAAGTTGATGACCGAGGTCGGGCGCGACTATTACTTCAGCGCCGTGATCCTTTGCGCCGTGCTGTGGTTCGTCCTGGTCCGCAACAGCCGCGCCAGCACGCAACTCTACCTGCTCACCTCCGGCCTGGGGCTGAAGCTCACCGGAGCCGCCATCGCCCACGCGCTCCGCATGGTCAGCCATCAGTGGTTGCTGTCCAACTGCTTCCTGGTCGCCACCTACCTGCTGAGTCTTTATGTTTGGTACGTCGGGCTGAAGAGGGCGCCGACAGAAGCTCGGGTGCCCGGCGCCGCAGAGCCGGAAGAAATCCCGCGCGAAGTTGAACCCAGTTCCCTGCGCCGCTAAACCTGCAACCCCAAAACCTCGCAGTCCCGCCGATCCTACTGCGGCGATTCCTGCGGCGCCTCCGGCGCGTGGCGGCTCAGCACCTCCGCCAGGGAGTTGAGGGCGCGCGGATCGTCGGGGTTTTCCGCCAGCACAGCGCGATACCACCGCTCGGCCTGGCTCCAGTCTCCCTTCATCGAGCAGAGGCGGCCCAGCTCGTACTTCCATTCCCTCTCGAGCGGCTGCCGCCGGGCCAGGGCGGTCAGCGACAGGATGGCTGCGTCAATCTGCGCGTCGATCTCTCCAGGGGCGGCGGAATCAGCGGCGGAGTGAGTTGTGGCGGCGGCCGCGTGGAACCATGGCGCATCCTTCCGAACGGTCACCCAGGAGCCTCCCAGGCTGAGGGAGATGGCGGCGACCAGCGCCAGGGACTTCCACCGGAAAGGCGTGCCCCGTTCCTCGGCCGGCGGATTGTCCGCAGGCGGGGCTGCGCCCGGCTGCGCTGCTTCACCGGCGGCCGCGCCCGCCGCGCTCGCCACCGGCGCCGCAGCGCTCTCGCGCTTCGGCTCGATCCGCTGGGCTTGCGGCGGCAGGACGCGCGCAACCTGATCGGCGAGCTTTTCCACCGCCGCGATCATCTTTTGCAGGTTCGCCTCGGTCTGCGACGCCTGCTCCCGCAACTGCCCGATGACGGCGTGGTGCTCCTCGAGGCGCGTCTCGAGGACATGGATGCGGGGCGAGAGGCGGCTCTCCGCCTGCGCCACGATCGTGTGGAGCGGCGGCATTTCCGCGCGCTCGGCCCGAATCTGCTCCAGCCGCTCTTCGATCTGCACGACGCGGCGCCAGATGGCTTCGATGCGCTCGGCCGCCTGCGCCGCAGCCGCCTCTGCATTGGCCGCCGCCGCGCGCTCGGCCGCCTGCATGCGCGCTTCGAGGCCCGCCACACTGTCGGCCAGGGTCTCCACCCGCCGGGCCGCCGCCACGCTCTCCGCCAGCACTGCGCGCGCCACAGGCCGGTCTGCCAGGTCCTCCAGCGGATCGGCGACCAAGCCGGCGTGCTCCTCGCGCCGGCGACCGCGGTCCTTGCGCCGCCCGGCCGCCGAGCCCAATACAGCGCCCGCGGCCAGCACGGCGGCGCCCGTCGCCATCCACGCAAGAGCTCTCGCCGGGCTGTCCTGTCTCATGCCGCACCCCCCTGCCTGCTCTGCGTGCGCCGGTCTCGAGCGGCCTAATCGCGCCGCTGTTTCCCCTCGCTACCGGGTCGCTCGGCCGCGGCCCAGGTCCGTCAAACCAGGCACTCAGAACAAATCCAGCGTAACACGTTTTATGTGTCCGACCAAGAGCCTCCTCTGCCGCTCTGCCGCCCTCCAGCCGCAAATCCCCGGAGCCAGGAAATACGGCGCATTGCCTGGCACAATCCTAACAGCGCCCACCTATGCCATCCTGAACCCATGGAGATCTACATCCTCCGGCACGGCATCGCCGAGCCGGGCCGGCCCGGGGAGGCCGATTCGAGCCGCCGCCTTACTGCCGAAGGGAAGGAAAAGCTCCTGCGCATTCTGACCTGCGCGCGCAAGGCGGGTGTTGAGCCGGACGTGCTGCTGGCAAGCCCCTATCGGCGCGCGATTGAAACCGCCGAGCTTGCGCGCGAGAGTCTCAAGGTAAGCGCACCTATTATTCAGGCTGAGGCACTGACGCCCATGGAGCCGGCCGAGCAGGTGTGGGAACAGATCCGCCTCCACAAAGACGCGAAGCAAATCCTGCTCGCCGGCCACGAGCCGCAACTGAGCAGTCTGGTGTGCTGGCTGATTGGGGCGCCCGCCACGCGCATAGAGATGAAGAAAGGCGCGCTTGCGCGAATTGACGTGGAATCGCCCGGCCCCCGCCCGGCCGGCGTGCTGGTGTGGCTGCTCACCGCCAGGTTGGCCGGCGGCTGACGGCCGCCGCTGCCGCAGGCTTCAACATCCCGCGCCGAAACCGCCTGACAGCCGCGGCCGCGCCAGCTATGATCGGACGCACATACTAGTAATTACTTATATTTATCCGCTGCTGTTCTGGCGCAGCGGGGGGTGACCGTGCGGGAACCGGCGTCGGCGGCCAGCGGCCGAACGCGGCCGGCGACTGGTCTTATGTTCTAAGGCGCGCTGCGGCGAGCAACTCTTCCGGCCGCTCGATCCACAAGCTCGGCGCGAGGCGTCGCAACTCTGTGGCATCGCCATAGCCCCAGGCTACGGCGCAGGTCTTCATGCCGGCGCGCTTGCCCGCCTCGATGTCGGCGGGCGCGTCACCGACCATCAGGCACTCCTCCGGCCGCACTTTCAGGACAGCGATTGCTTCGAGCAGAATCGCCGGATCGGGCTTGTAGCGGCCGTTGTCGCTGCCCTGCACGTAGTCGAAGTAGCGGCGCAGGCCGAACTGGTCCAGCACCGCAGCCGCGGTTGCGCTTTTCTTTGTGGTGGCGGTGCTTTTCCTCCCCGGCAGGGCGGCGAGCGCTTCGGGGATGCCTGGAAAGATGCGCGTGTGGGCGTGCGCCAGCGCCCGGTAGCATTCCGTGTAGAGGCGGCTCAGCTCCTCGATTTCCGCCTGCGAGATGCCAGGGCAGAGGCCGGTGAAGGTCTCCGCGAGCGGCCGCCCGATGTAGCGCCGGACCTCGCAGTCAGACGGCTCGGGCCGCCTCGTCTCGCGGCACGCCTGGCGCGTGGCGGCGCAAATGTCGGGCGCCGAATCGAGCAAGGTGCCGTCTATGTCGAAAAAGTAGGTGGCGATCACGCCGGCTGCGGCCGCTCGCCCTCGGAAAGGCCGGGCACCCGCTTGCCGGTGTCGGGGCGGATCACCTTCTGGGTCGGGTTTTCTTCTTCCGGCGGCGGCGCGCCCGCCAGAGCCGGCAGCGGCTTGCCCTCGATCAGCAGCTTGATCTCCGCGCCGTCCAGCACTTCGCGCTCGAGCAGAGCCTCGGCAATCCGCACCAGCGCGTCAGAGCGCTCCTGGATGATGGTGGTGGCCTTCTCGTAGCCGGTGGTCACCAGCTTCCGCACCTGCGCGTCGATGCGCTCCGCGGTCTCTTCGCTGTAGTCGCGGTGCTGGGCGATCTCCCGGCCGAGGAAGATCTGCTCCTCTTTCTTGCCGAAGGTCAGCGGGCCCATCTCTTCGCTCATCCCCCACTCGCAAACCATCCGCCGCGCCAGCTCGGTGGCCTGCTCGATGTCGTTTCCCGCGCCGGTGGTCATCTGGTGCAGAAAAAGCTCCTCGGCTACGCGTCCGCCCATCAGGATGGCCAGTTGCGATTCGAGAAAACCGCGCGCGTAGGTGTGCTTGTCGTCCACCGGCAACTGCATGGTCAGGCCGAGAGCCATGCCGCGCGGGATGATGGTCACCTTGTGCAGCGGGTCGGCGTAAGGCACCATGGCCGCCACCAGCGCATGGCCGCCTTCGTGGTAAGCGGTGGTCTTCTTTTCCTCTTCGCTCAGGATCATGGAGCGCCGCTCCACGCCCATCATCACCTTGTCCTTCGACAGCTCGAAGTCGGACATGGTGACCACTTTGCGGTTCTGCCGCGCGGCGTGCAGCGCCGCTTCGTTCACCAGGTTGGCGAGGTCGGCCCCCGAGAATCCGGGCGTGCCGCGCGCGAGCACGGTGAGATCCACGTCGTCAGCCAGCGGCACCTTCTTGGTGTGAACCTTCAGGATGGCTTCGCGGCCTTTCACGTCGGGCCGCGGCACCACCACGCGCCGGTCAAACCGCCCCGGCCGCAGCAGCGCCGGATCGAGCACATCGGGCCGGTTCGTCGCGGCGATCAGGATGACGCCTTCGTTCGAGTCAAAGCCGTCCATCTCGACCAGCAACTGGTTCAGGGTCTGCTCGCGCTCGTCGTGCCCGCCGCCCAGGCCCGCCCCGCGGTGGCGGCCCACAGCGTCGATCTCGTCGATGAAAATGATGCACGGTGCACTCTTCTTGCCCTGGTCAAACAGGTCGCGCACGCGGCTGGCGCCCACGCCTACAAACATCTCCACGAAGTCGGAGCCGGAAATCGAGAAGAACGGCACGTTGGCTTCGCCGGCGATCGCTCGCGCCAGCAGCGTCTTGCCCGTTCCGGGCGAGCCCACCAGCAGCACGCCCTTGGGAATCCGCCCGCCGAGCTTCTGAAACTTCTGCGGCTCGCGCAAAAACTCGATGATCTCCTGCAGCTCTTCCTTGGCTTCCTCCACGCCGGCTACGTCCTTAAACGTCACCTTCTTCTGCTGCGTGGAAAGCAGCCGCGCCCGGCTCTTGCCGAAGCTCAGCGCCTTATTGCCGCCGGTCTGCATCTGCCGCATCATGAAAATCCAGAACGCGATCAGCAGAATGAAGGGCGAAGCGTTCACCAGCAGCGTGATCCAACTGTTCGACTCGGCCTGCTTCACGTCGATGTTGACTTTCTTCTCTTGCAGCAGCTTGTAAATATCGGGATAGTTGCTGGGAATGACCGAGCGCAGCGTCAGCGGGCTGTTGCGCAGCTTGCCGGTCACCTGGTTTCCATTGGCGATGGTCACCTCGGTCACATTGCCGGCCTGCACCTCGTCCATGAACTGCGTGAACGTGTAGTTCTTTTCGCGGCTCGGACTGCCGTTCTTCACCACGGCCCACAACAGCACCGCCGTGAGGATCATCACGATCCAGAAGATCGCGGTCTTAATGGTTGAGTTCACGACGACTCCTCTACCTGTTGGACGTCCTTGGACGCCCCAACAGTTCACTTTTTTACAGTTCTGTGATTTCCAGAACCGTGCGGCTCTCCGGTCCTGCCGCCAGTTCGGCTGCTGCACCGAACCCACGCGCCCATACCACCGCGTGCTCGGACGCCACTACCGGCCAATGCCGCCGCTCCCACAGTGGCACTTTGCGTTCCTGGAACAGGGTCTTCAACTTCTCCGGTCCGCCCCAGCCCACCGGCTGGTATCGATCCCCCGGCCGCCAGTTCCGCAGCCACAAGGGACGCGGGGTCCGCTCCCAGTCCAAGCCCGCCAGCCTCTCATTATACTCTTGATGACCGCCTTCCCGCTGGCTTAAGTGGAAAAGGAAGCGACTTTGAGTCTCGGCCACGTCATATGACCCTGGAATGGTCAGGCATAGAGAGAAATTCCGGCCTTCGAGGCCCGCCCCGGTCCCGATCGGCGCGAGCCGCATTTGGTTGAACGAGCGGAACCCATCGACTCCCGGAATCTGCGCCCGGCCATGCCCCTCGCCCATCGTCGCCAGCGCCCGAATCTGCTCGATGTGGCCGAAATCGATGCCTCTCAAGTCGCCCCGCACCAGCTCGACAGCGTGGCGCAGCAGCCGGCGCTGGACGGCTGGCGCAAGATCGGCCACCTTTGGCGCCTCGAAATATACAACCCTCCCCTGGCGCCGAAAGTAGCGGCCCGCAAGTTGCTCGACCTCGACTCTCCAGTAGGCCTCTTCGTCCCGCGCCCAATCCGCAAGCTGCGCGAGCGCAGGGGTGATCTCCGGGTTCCATTCTTTTGCCAGTTGAGGCAGCAGGTCGTGCCGCAGCCGGTTGCGCGCCAGCTCGCGGCTCTGGTTGCTCGAGTCCTCGCGCCAGCTCTGTCCGATGGCCCGCAGGTAGTCCAGCACTTCCGGCCGCTCCACCTCGATGAGCGGCCGCACGATGGTCCCTTCGAGCACTGGATAAATGCCGGCGAGGCCCGCCGTTGCCGCCCCGCGCAGAAGCCGAAACAGCACGGTCTCGGCCTGGTCGGTGCGCGTGTGGCCTACAGCAATTTTTTGGAAGCGCCCCTCGCCGATCAGGCGCCGGAAAAACTCGTAGCGCAGGCGCCGTCCCGCCTGCTCCAGGTTCTCGCCGCTCGCGGCCGCCAGCGCGCGGACATCGACGGTCTCCAGCACGAACTCCAGCCCGAGTGACCGTGCCAGCTCCGCGACAAACTCCGCATCGTCCGCCGACTCCGCCCCCCGCAACCCATGATTGAGGTGGACGACGCCCGGCAGAATCCCCAGTTCGCCTTTCAGATCACACAGCGCCCGCAGCAGGGCCACTGAATCAGGCCCGCCCGACACGGCCACGCCGACCCGCTCCCCGGCCCGGAACATCCCGTACTTTTCGATGGTTTGTGCTACGCGCGGAACGAAAGATTCCACGACTTCATTGTAAGCCGGCAGGAAAGGACCGGGCAGCGAGGCTCACTGGACCTCCAGCCGGTCGAGCACAAACGCGTACTCAAGCGCCGTCTCTCGCAGACGGTCGTACCGTCCCGATGCCCCGCCGTGCCCGGCGCCCATGTTCGTTTTGAGCAGCAGCAGGTTGTGATCGGTCTTGAGCCGGCGCAGCTTGGCCGTCCACTTGGCCGGCTCCCAGAACGACACGCGCGGGTCATTCAGCCCGGCGGTGATCAGCATATCTGGATACGCTTGCGCCCGCACGTTGTCGTACGGCGAGTAGGATTTTATATATTCATAATATTTACTGTCTTTAGGGTTCCCCCACTCCTCAAATTCGGTCACCGTGAGAGGAATGGTTTCGTCGAGCATGGTGTTGACCACGTCCACAAACGGCACCTTGGCGATCACAACCTTGAAGAGATCCGGCCGCCTGTTCACCACCGCGCCCATCAGCAGTGCGCCCGCGCTGCCGCCGTAGATCACCAGCCGTTCGCTGGACGTGTACTTGTCCGCGATGAGGCGCTCGGCGCAGGCGATGAAATCGGTGAAGGTGTTTTTCTTGTGCAGCAGCTTCCCATCCTCGTACCAGGGCCTGCCCATCTCTCCGCCGCCGCGGACGTGGGCGATCGCGTAGATGAAGCCACGGTCGAGCAGGCTCAGCCGGTCAGAAGAAAATCCCGGCTCCGAGCTGATGCCATAGGAGCCGTAGCCGTACAGAAACAACGGTGTCTTCCCGCTGCGCACCATCCCCTTCTTGTAGACCAGCGAGATCGGCACGCGCGTGCCGTCCGCCGCGGTGGCGAAGATCCGCTCGGATTGGTAGAGCGACGGCTCATAGCCGCCCAGCACCTCATAGCGCTTCTTTCGCTCCCATTTACGGGTGGCCATGTCGTAGTCATATACTGTTCGCGGCGTCACCAGCGACGCGTACGTGAAGCGCAGCAGGCTGGTATGAAACTCGGGATTCGGCGAAACCGCAAACGTGTAGACCGGCTCGGGAAAATCCACGTTGTGAATCCGGCCGGTCTGCAGGTTCCAGATGCGAATCTTTCGCAGCCCCTGCTCGCGCTCGAGCAGCACCAGGTAATTCTCAAACGCCTCCACGTCGTCGAGCTTCACATCGGCCCGATGCGGAATCACCTCCCGCCAGCGGCTCTTCTCGGGATGCTCGACGGGCGCTTCCATCAGCTTGAAGTTCTTCGCGTTCTCATTGGTCACGATGAAGAACTTGTCGCCGTGGTGCTCGACCGAGTATTCCATGCCGTGTTGCCGCGGGTGGATCACGCGAAACTCGCCGTCGGACCGCCCCGCGTCCAGATAGCGCACTTCCGTGGTCATCTTGCTTTCCAAGTTCAGCAGCAGGTATTTGCGGCTGCGCGTCTTCTCGACTTCGAGGTAAAACATCTCGTCCCGCTCTTCATACACCAGCGCGTCGCTTGACGGATCGGCTCCGAGGTGGTGCCGATACAGCCGGTAGGGGCGCTTGGCCGCGTCGAGCGTGGTGTAGAACAGCGTCCGATTGTCGTTGCCCCACTCCAGGCCGTAGTAGGTATTGGTGATCTGATCGGGAAGCAGCCGGCCTGTGCTCAGATCCTTCACAAAGAGCGTGTAGACCTCTGAGCCGCTCGTGTCGGTCGAATAAGCCAGGAGGCGGTGGTCCGGGCTGGGCCGGATGGCGCCGACACGGAAATACTTGTGCCCAGCGGCCAGTGCGTTCTGGTCGAGCAGGACCTTTTCCTCGGCTTCCAGGCTCCCCTTTTTGCGGCAATAGATCGGATACTGCTGTCCTTCCTGGGTTCTGGAATAGTAGTAATACTCATCGATCTTTTCCGGGACCGAGAGATCGGTTTCCTGGATCCGGCCGAGCATTTCCTTGTAAAGCTTCTCCTGGAGCGGCTCGGTGTGCTTCATCACCGCCGCGGTGTACTTGTTTTCGTCTTCCAGGTACCGGATCACATCCGGGCTGTTGCGGTCACGCAGCCAGAAGTAATCATCGTTGCGCACCTCGCCATTGACGGTTGCGCGGTGAGGGACGATCTTCGCCACCGGCGGCGCCACGCTAACCCCGGCCGCCATCAGCGCCGCCCCCAACAGCCACGGCGTCGCGCCGCTTCGCGCCGGCCATCCACTCCAAAGTTTCCGCAAAGGTTTTCACCCCCTCCGTTCCTCCCATTTGCCCGACTGCAAGGGCCCCGACGGCATTGGCGAAATCCGCCGCTAGCCGGAGCGAGAAGCCGCGCCCGAGCGCAGCCAAGAAGCCGCCGCAGAAGCAATCACCCGCGCCGGTCGAGTCGACCATCGCTACCTCAAACGCCGGCATCGTAAACTGCTCGCCTTCCGCCAGCACCGCGCAGCCGCTCTCGGCCATCTTCAGCACCACCCTCCGCACGCCGCGGGCGAGAAAGGCCCGGGCCACCTCGGCCGGCTCGTCCGACCCGGCCAGCATGCGCGCTTCCTGCTGGTTCACGAACAGCAAGTCGATCCACGGGCACAGCCCGGCGAAGTCATCCATCCACCGGCCGCTCGCGTCCCACACGGTGTCAAAGGAAGTGACCAAGCCCGCTTGACGCGCCTGCGCCAGCAGTTCCGCTCCCGCCTGCCGCATCTTGGGCATATGAAACAGGCTGGCGAGATGGAAATATGCGCAGCCGCTCGCGCGCGCGTCCGCAAACGAGAGCCGTTCCGGAATTACGGTGCAGCTTGCTCCGCGCAGGTGCAGAAACAGCCGCTCGCCTTGGCGGTTGATGACCCCGACCGTGCCCGCCGTCTGGACGCCCCCTTCCACCCGAACCTCCGAAAGGTCTACGCCGGCCGATCGCAGTCGTTGCAATACATACTGCCCAAACTCATCGTCTCCCACCGCCCCTGCCAGGCGCACCCGGGCTCCGAGCTTTCCCAGCGTATACGCCGTGGCCGCCCCGTTTCCGCCCAAATGCTGCTCAATCGACTCGACCCAGGTGGTTGATCCCCACTCGGGCATGCTCTCGAGCGGCCGCACCAGAACGTCAACAACGAGATTGCCCGCGCAGTAGACGCCGCCCTGGGGAAGTCCGCCGCCGCTGCTCTCGTGGTCGCGTTGCGTTACACTGTTGCCCATGCGCAAGTATGCCCTTCTCATCCTAGCGGTTCTGCCGCTGTTTTTCGCGGCCACGGCCGGCGACGACGGGCGCCGCTGGTGGGCTTACGTGCAATACCTCGCCGACGACAAGCTGGAAGGCCGCAACACGGGCAGCCCCGGTTACCGGCGGGCGGCGGAGTACGTCGCCGGCGAGCTGGAGCGCGACGGTCTTGCGCCGGCCGGGGTGGAGGGCTACTTCCAGCCGGTGAAATTCCGCTCGCGGCGCATTCTCGAGGCCCAGTCGAGCCTCTTGCTGCTACATAACGGGGAAACCGAGTCGCTCGTCCTGGGGGAGCACGCCAACATCGGCATGCGCACCGAGCCGCCCGAATCGCTCGATGCTCCCATCGTTTTTGCCGGCTACGGGCTGAGCGTGCCCGAACTGCATTACGACGACCTGGCCGGCCTCGACCTTCGCGGCAAGCTCGTCATGTA
>DASQHK010000265.1:0-9764 GCA_035632135.1 Bryobacterales bacterium | reverse complement strand
GCCGGCCTCTGGGACAACTCGGGCCGCGCTGCTGGAATCGGCGCGATCTCGCAGACCTGCTGCCAGGCTCGTGACATGCTCGTACTGCATCTGGTGACGTATCTTTTCCCTCCCGCCCAAGGGGGGCTGGAGATGCGGATGCTGCGCCTGGTCCGGTCGCTGTCGCAGAACGGCGTGAAGGTCATCGTCCACATTTGCGCGCCGCCGGAGGAATACGACTACGGCGGGGCAACGGAGGTGGAGGGCATTGAGATCCGGCTGACGGCCGGAAATCGGGCGATTTGGGAGGAGCCGCTCGCCGGGTCGGGGTGGCCCAAGTCTCTCGTTGCGGCGGAACGGCGGCGCCTGGACTTCCTGAGTCTGCGGAGCGCCATCGCCCGGGAGATGACGCGCTTCCCTGACAGCAAGCACGTGATTACGTCCAATTTCATCACCACCATAGGGTTTCTCGCCGCTACGGCCGCCGAGGATCTGGGGCTTCCGCATATCGCCTGTGTTGTCGGCACGGATTATTCCCGCGGTTTCCGTAATCCTGCGGAGCGTGCCGTCATGGGCATGGTCGCGGCCCAAGCCACCTGTGTGGTGACGACAAACGGTGAGCAGGAGCGAGCCATAAGACGAAGCTTCGGGGCGCGCAACGTGATTACGATTCATTCGGCCGTCGATGCGCAGGCGCTCCCGTATCGCTGGAAACGCGCCAAGGCCGGCAGCGTCGCGCTTTTCAGCGACGGCGGCTATTCTCATAAGAAAGGCACGCAGGTGCTGCTGTGGTCGTTTGGCAAGCTTCGGGAAGAAAGTCTGCCGGTAACACTCACCATTTGCGGGAACTCGCACGCGGGGCAACAACCCTATTGGCGCGACTTGCGTAGCGACTATTCCGCGCGGCTCGGCACCCACGTCAAGTTTTTCGACCATGTGGCGCTGCCGCTGGTATGGGACTTGATGTCGGCCAGCGATGTGTACTGCTCGGCAACCCTGGGCGAAGGCTGCTCGGCCGCCCGCGTCGCCGCGCTCTGCATGGGCATGCCGATCGTAACCACCCGATGCGGCGAGATGCCCGATGTGGCGGAAGGCGCGGGCCACGTGCGGCTGGCTGCGCCGGGTGACGCCACCGCCTACCTCGCCGAGCTGCGGCGGGCTTCCATGGATCTGCTGGAGGGGCGCCTCAGCGTGGATTCTCCGCGCGTGGAGGCGTGGCGCGCTCATTTCGCGCCCTCCCGCGAGCTGGGAGACTGGCAGGCGCTGCTGCGCCAGGTCACCGCTTAGTTATACACGGGCGGCATAGCCGCGAATCATGGGACACCACCTGCCTCCGCCATCCGAGTTTGCGATGTACTACGATATGTAGGGACCCGGGGGAACGAAGGGCGGGAGCGATGATCAGGGGACGTCAGTTGATAGTGTTCGCCGTCATCCCGTTCCTGGCCTGCGCCCAGGATTGGGACACCCCTCCCACCTGGCCACAGAGTAGGCGCATTCCTAACGAGTTGAGCGACCGCTACGTCTTCCTCACGAGGGACGGGCACACGTTGGTCGTGCTCGTCCCGGAAGCGCCTGAGGCCGGCATGACCGGGCCGAAGAAGGTCGTCAGAGTGCCGTTGCGGAACAACCTGGCTCCATCGGTTTCCGTCTCGGTCGCAGCGGCCGGCTCCGGAACACTGTCGTACAAGTATACAGTTAGTAATGGAGACAGCGCTGAGGATGCCATCGGTGCGTTTACGCTGATCGTTCCTGCCAGCCACCCGACGATCCGAGCCAAGGGCCCGGCCGCCGGCGAAGAGCCCCTGTGGGCCGGTGCGTCGGTTTTCGGTGCTCCCGCAATCGCGAAGCAAGCGATATTTCCGGAAGCCCCCCTGGGCCGATACCTGGGGTGGTTTCACCAGGACGATCACGTGATTCGGCCAGGGGAGGAGCTCGCCGGCTTCGGCATTGAGTCCTCCTATCGGCCCGGCCTCACTACGGCCTGGTTTTCCACGGGCAAGCCCTTGGGGGACGACATAGACCAGTCTTGGCCGCGGGAGGTGTTCCAACAACTGAAATTTATTGAGGACCGCCGTTGGAGAGAGAAGTACGTAATTACAGTCGGGCCGATGTTCCCGCCGGACACACCCAGGGAGGCAATCGTCGCGAGCTTTCGAACGGACGTCGATGGCATGGTGAACACGGGCTGGCTGGACCGATCCTCCCCTTTCACGGTGGAGGTCGTCACCTTGCTACGAACGTTGGGCCAGCCCATAAGGCCTGGCCGGGGAGCCGTCTTGAGATCGCCTCCTTCATCGAATACGGAAAATGCGATCGCCGCGGCGCTGCGGTTCACACTGGGCGTTGCGTTACCGCAGTAATCCTCGGCTCACAGCGCTCCCGACCACGCGAGCTTCCGATGTATTACGATATCTAGGGCATCTAGGGCCGGGAGAGCTGAGGTCTGATCCACCACAGGCCCTCAGGCTCCCGACGCCCAGCGCCCGCCCTATGGATCGCCTGCTGGAGAGCGTTCCGTTTCGCCATCCCGAGCGAGCGCAGCGCAACCTGGCGGGGCTCGATCCATTCCTCGACGCGGAAACGCGCGACATCCTGCAGCCTCTTCTGGCGCAATCGCCCGATCCCGACGCCGCGCTGCATTCCCTGGAGCGTTATTTCGCGACCGCCGGGCCGCCGCCCGAAAGCCTGGCCCGCGCCTCCTGTCTCAACGCTCTGGTCGCTGTTTTTGCTCACAGCCATTTTCTCTCCGAAACCTTGTTCCAGCATACCGATCTGCTCGGGTGGACGCTCGAGCGGGGTGAGCTGCATCGCGTGCTGTCCGCCGATGAGCTGCGGGCACAACTGGGCCGCCTTCCCATCGGCAAAATGGACCGCCCGGCGGTAGCGCTCGCGCTGGCGCGCTTCAAGCGCCGCAACCTGCTGCGCATCATGCTGCGCGACGTGCTGGGCCGGGCCACGCTGGCCGAAGTGACGCTGGAGCTGTCGAACCTCGCCGATACGCTGCTCGAGGCGGCGCTCGAGCGCGTGCGCGCGGAGCTGGCCGGGCTGCACGGCCGGCCCCTGCTGGCCTCGGGCGAGCCGTGCGAATTCACCGTGCTGGCGCTCGGCAAGCTCGGCGGCCAGGAACTCAACTACAGCTCCGACATCGACCTGCTCTACCTGTTCAGCGGCGCGGGCGAGACCGACGGGCCCCAGAAAATCACCAACAAAGAGTTCTCCATCAAGCTCGCCAACCAGCTCACCGACCTGCTCTCCTCGAACACCACCGAAGGTCTCTGCTATCGCGTGGATTTGCGCTTGCGGCCGGAGGGCAAGCTCGGCGAAGTGGCGCAGTCGCTCCACGGCCTGTGCGACTACTACCAGCGCCGCGCCCGCGACTGGGAACTGCAAATGCTCATCAAGGCCCGCGCCGCGGCTGGCAGCCCCGCCCTGGGGCAGAAGTTTCTGCAATTCGTCGAGCCGCTCATCTACAAAACCACCACCGACTTCTCCGCCATCGAGAGCGTCTCGGAGACGCGGGAGCGCATTCACGAAAAGCTGCGCCGCAAAGCGCCCGCCGGGCTCAACGTGAAGCTCAGCCGCGGCGGCATCCGCGACGTCGAGTTCCTGGTGCAGTGCCTGCAGCGGCTCTACGGCGGCCGCGATCCCTGGGTGCGTCACGGCGGCACGCTGGTGGCGCTGCACCGGCTGCGCGACAAGGGGTACCTGGCGGCCCGCGACTACGCCCGGCTCAACGCCGCCTATCAGTTCCTGCGCGCTGTGGAGCACCGCTTGCAGCTCGAATACGACCGGCAGGTTCACACGCTGCCGCCAGATGAGGGCGCGCTCGAGACGCTGGCCCGCAAGGTGGCCGCCTCGGGGCCCGCCGGCCTCGGCCGGCAGCCGGCGCGCCCGCTCGTCGAGCAGACCGAGCGGCACCTGCGCGCCGTCACCGAAATCTACGATCGCGTGATTCACGGCCACGGGCCCCCGGCGCAGCCGCTTTCCGATTCGCCGCCGCTGTTCCAGCTCGAGATGGAAAGTCCGCAGGAGCCCGCCGAGCTGAGCATGCAGGCACAGCTTCGCTACCTCGAGATGCGCGCCCCCGGGCTGGCGGCCCGCATCGCCGCCGCGCCCCTCCATCGCGGCCGGCGCCTGTTCGAGCATTTCCTGGGCAAGCTTGTTTCCATGCAAGACCTGCTCTCTGATCTGGAGCAGAAGCCGGAGCTGATCGACCTGGCGGCCGATCTTTTCGAGCACAGCCCGTTTTTCGCCGAGTGGCTTATCCGCAACCCGGAAGAGATCCACCAGTTGCTGGAGGTCGCCGCTTTTGCCCCGTCGGACCAGCAGGCACCACTGTTCGCGCTGGAGCCGGCGCGGCGCGGCGCGCTCGGCAACGCGGAGCTGGCCCACCTGCTCCACACCCACGCTTCGGTGAACGACAAATCGGCGTGGCTGCGGCGGTTTTATCGCCGCCAGATGCTGCGCATTCAGAGCGAGAGCATCTGCCGCCGCAGCCCCATCTTCGCCACCCTGGAGCAGACCACCGAGCTGGCCGACTGGGTGGTGCAGGCCGCCTATCAAATCGCTTTCGATGAGGCGGTGCGCAGCGGCGGTCTTGCCGCCTCCGGGCCGCGGATGCACGTGGTGGCGCTGGGCCGGCTCGGCATGCGCGAGTTCGACCTCGGCTCCGACGCCGACTTGGTCTTCATTCTCCCCGACGCGGCCAAACCGGAGGTGGTCCAGTGGGCGCGCGTAGCCGAGCGCCTGATCGAGGTGCTGGCGAGCTACACCGGGGAAGGAACGATTTTCTCGGTCGACACGCGCCTGCGGCCGCTCGGCCGCGAGGGCGAGCTGGTGCAGACCGAGTCCGCCTACAGAAGCTACTTCGCCGGCCAGGCCCAGGCCTGGGAGGCGATCACTTACATGAAGTCGCGCTGCCTGGCAGGAGATCTTGAGAAGGGCACCGGCTTCCTCCACGACCTGCAAAGCGTGGACTGGCGCCGCTACGGCCAGAGCGGCACCCTGGCCGCCCTGCTGCTGGAGATGCGGCGGAAGCTTGAAAAAGAGCAGGGTCCGGAGCAGCCGCTCAAGGCCGCGCGGGGCGGCTACTACGACATCGATTTCGTGCTGATGTATCTGCGGCTGCGGGGCGCGGGCATCTTCTACCCTTCGCTCAACACGCCCGAGCGCATCGATGTGATCGAAAGAATGGGGCTGCTCGGCCGCGAGGACGCCGAGTTCCTGCACGCCGCTGCCGTGTTTTTCCGCGCCCTCGACCACGGCTTGCGCGTCTCGAGCGGCCGCTCCCTGGGCACGCTCCCCAAGGCCCGCTCGCAATACGAAATTCTGACCGAGCTGGTGCGGCGCTGGACGCCGGCTTCCCTGCACGGGAGGCCGCTCGAAGATTTGCTGGCCGAAATGCGCCGGCGGACGCGCGAGATGTTCAACCGGATATTTGAGGCGAGCTGACGATCAGCACGAACAGGTTCCAGGCCACCAGGATGGCGAAAAAGACGTTCACCCGCGTCAGCAGCCGGAGCCGCGCGCTGCGCACGCAGTAAATCGCCAGCGCTACGCCGCCGATCTTCAGCGCCACCAGAATTGCCAGCGGCTGCGTGCCTGAGGCCAGGGCGAAGCGGACAATCGGATTCGCTTCCTTGACGCCGTGCATCAGGAAGACCATCGTGGTGAGGACATCCAGCAATTGCAAGTAAAAGAACTGGAGTAGAAGATTCATTTTCCACCACCAGCTTCCCCCGAAGCCGATGGCGGAGCAATGGGAAAGAAGTTCAAGGTACGAGGCGGGCGGTGGTAATGGTACCCGGCAAAGGATTCACCGCAGAGGACGCAGAGAACGCAGAGGGAAACTGGGGAAAAAGCCTCCTCTGTGGTGAGGGCTAGAACAGGCTGCGGATGCTCTCGTATTCGTTCTTGAACTTTTCGAGTACCTCGGGCATTCTCTGGCGCAGGCCAATGGCCTCGAAAGCCTGGTCGGCGGGATGGAGATTGCCGCGCGCGTTGGGGATCAGGTCGAGGCCGTACTCATTGACGTAGAGATCGGCCGCCTGGACCACGTGGGCGAGCGTGATCGGCTGATCCGGGGCGTGCGGGCAATCATCCGGGTGGTGATGGTACTCGGCGGCCTGCTGGATGCACAGGGGCAGTTGCCATTTTTCGAGCACGATGCGCGAGAGTTCGGAGTGGGTCAATTGGAGGACTTCGCGCTCCACCTGCTCGTAGGTCAAATCACTGGTCTGGTACTGCTCCACGATCTTCAACAGCAGATCGGGAAAGCTGGTGAGCATGAGGAGCTTGCCGATGTCGTGAAACAGGCCGGTGGCGAAGGCGGCATCCGCGTCCGGCACCGGCGTATAGCCCACGAGGTAGTGGCACAGCACGGCGCAGGAGAGCGAATGCTGCGAATAGCGCGAATAAAGGCGCGCCGGAGGCATGCGGGAGCGGGTGAGCACGCGCCGCATGGAAAACGCCAGGGCCAGGTTTCGCACCGTCGAGAAGCCCAGCATGGAGACGGCGTGGCGGATCGAGGTGACGGTCGACTGCAGGCCGTAATAGGCGGAGTTGACGCAGCGCAGGACGCTGCCGGACAGCACGGCGTCCTTTTCGATCATGGCGGCAATCTGGGCGCTCGAGGCGTTGCTGTCGTTCAGCAGTTGCAGCACCCGGTTCAGCACCACCGGCAGCGGGGGCAGGTCGTCTATGGAGGCCAGCAATTCGGCCCGGTAGTCGATCTCCGGGGGAGGCGTGGCGGGGGTCTGAACATACCGATAGGGCGACATTTCGCGTTCCACCAGTTTTCATCGGCAGGTCTTGGACAGGACTTAAGGCGTAGGCAGGCCAGCGCTTAGCGGCCGCCGAAACGGATTTCGACGGCGATGAGCGAGTCGGGCCGGCCACTGCGGCTGACCACGTAGACGGCCTTCTCGGGCGAAGCATTCTCTGTTACTAACTCTTTTGGAATGAGAAAACTGCGCACTCTTTCCACGACTGCATCGGAGATCGCGGGCGCGGGCTGCGCCGAAACGGTATTTTCCGGCTGCGGCGGGCTGACCAGTACGGCTAGATCCTTCAACGGCGCGCGGGAAAGCGCCACAAAGATTCGCTCCACGCCACCCGGGAACTCCAGCTTCAGGCCCTCTTCGGGCGGAACCGGATAGGTGACGCCGCTGTGAATGAAATGGCTGCCATGCTCGATCTCGGGGGCGGGGAACAGGCGCCGCCATTGTCCGTCCGCCTCGCGCCGCACCACGTACAAATAGCCGGTATCATTCGTCTCGAAGCCCAGCCGGATCTGGTCGCCTGGGGCAAACGGCCCGGCCGGATCGGCCTCCACGATCTCGGCGCCGTTCCACTTCCACAGGCGGTACTTCAGGCCGAGGGCCACCGCCACCGTGGACTGCCGGGCCGCCCCGAAGCGGCCCTTGCGGCTGTGCTCGGGCGCGACGATCAGCCCGGCCTCGGCATAGAACAGGTCGCGCGCCGTTTGCTTGCCGCCGCGCTGGGCCGGCAACGGTTCCCCCAGCGCCAGCGCGGCGCACAAGGCGCAGGCCGCCAGAGCCGATTCATGCTTCCACATTTTCCACCAACAAAGCGGTGATGTTATCAGGCCCGCCGCCGGCGCGCGCCTTCTCGATCAGGGCGGCGCCTTTTTCTTCCAAACTCCCGTTGCCGCCCAGCGTCTCGGCCAGCGCGGCGTCGCGAACCACGCCGTGCAGCCCGTCGGAGGAGAGCAGCACCACGTCGCCCGGCTCCAGGTACAGCTCGTGGCAGTGAACCTCGATCCGCTCGCGCGCCCCCACCGCCATGGTCAGCACGTTGCGAAACGGATGCGTGTAGATTTGCTCGTCGGTGAGTCCCAGGCTGCGGCCGATCTCGTTGACCCAGGTTTGATCGGAGGTGATGCGCCGCAGCTCGCCGTCGCGGAACAGGTAGGCGCGGCTGTCGCCGACGCTGGCAATGTGCGCCAGAGGCAGATCGAGCAGCATGGCCACCACGGTCGTTCCCATACCCTGCAGCTCGGGGTTGGCCGAGGCCTGCCGCAGGATGTCTTCGTTGGCCGCGCGGACGGCGCGGACCAGGCTCTCCATGTTGCGGGCCGGAGCGGCGTCCCGCACCGAGTGCACGATGGTTTCGATGGCGATGCCGGAGGCCCGCTCGCCGGCCTGCGCGCCTCCCATGCCGTCAGCCACCACGAACAGCCCCAGGTCCGGCTCCCGCGCCAGGGCGTCCTCGTTGGAGGTTCTGGCGCAGCCGATGTCAGAAATGCCAAAGTGCCGGATCACGGTTCAGACAGTTTAGCATTGGGGTCCTCGGCTCGGGAATTGGGAAATGTCCCCGGGCGCTTCTCCTTACCACCAATGATCTAATGATCTACGGCTGGGCTTCTGCCGCCAGCCGCCGCACGAAATCCACGTCGCCTTCGACGAAATCGAATTGCGGCAGCTCGCCGGGCGCCACCCAGCGGATCTCGGCGAAAATGCGGTTCTCAATCGGCCCGCTGAATTGGGTAACGCGGTAAAAGACCAGCATTATGGGGGAGCGGCCGGGATATTGGTACTCGAAGCGGGTCATTTCCGCGGCGTTTTCCGCGCGGATGCCGAGTTCTTCGGCCAGCTCGCGCCGCAGCCCGGCCGGCGCATCTTCGCCCGGCTCGACTTTGCCTCCCGGGAACTCCCATTTGAGCGGGTGTTTCTGATCGGCGCGCCGCCGGCAGATGAGAACGCGGCCGTCGCGCTCGATAACCGCGGCGGTGACTGTGGTCATCCGGGCAATTCCAGGGCCCGATAAGGCGCCAGCTCCTCCATGCCGCCACGCTCCAGGAGCTGGCGGACATACATCCAGGGAATATGAAACAACTGCACGCGCGGCGAAAACTTGGAGCTGTCCTGGATGAAGCAACTGTGGGTGCACCAGCAGTTGGCCCCGGGGATGGCGGCGACCTCGGCGCGCATGGCTGGGGAGGCGAGCGCGGCCGAGACGTCGAAGTCGTAATCCTGGAGGCGGCCGACGCCGCCGCGCAGCTCGCAGGCGCGGAACGTTCCGTTGTGATCGATGACGATCGTCGTCTCGCCGGCGGTGCAGGGCATGGGCCAGGGCCGCGGGGCCTCGAAGCACCGCTCGTGCAGCTCGAAATGCAGCCGGATATTGCCTAAGTAATACAGAGTGGCGAAGCCGCGGGCGAGCCGGGGCAGGCGGGCGAACAGGCCCTCGGCGTAGCGGCGGTAGAGGGGCATCAGGCGGCGGTGCAGCGCCCGCAGCTCGCCGGGCGGCACTGCTTTGAGCGAGCCGTCCGGCGCCGCGCCGCGAACCACCTCGAAGTAATGGCCATCGAGGCGGCCATCGGCGAGCAGCCGGCGCGCCAGATCGAGCAACTCGCGGTAGTTCTCGCTGGTAATGACGGACAGCACGTTGCGGCGCAGCCGCGGCACGCCCCGATAGCGCCGCTCGGCCTGCTCGATGGTCTGGAGCGATTTCTGGAAATTGTTCGGCACGCCGCGGATGGCGTCGTGCGTGTCGGCCAGACCGTCGAGCGAAAAATTCAGGTCGATGGCGAGATCGGGGCAGCGCGCCAGCAGGTAATCGACGGTGCGGAAGATTTTCTTCGGCAGCAGGCCGTTGGTCGGCAGGTTGAGGTTGCGAACGCCGTTGCGCCGCACAAACAGCTCCACGATTTCGGCCAGCTCGTCGCGCATCACCGGCTCGCCGCCCGAGATCCACAGCTTGCGGAAGGGCGGCGCGGTGGCCGAAAGGCGCGCGATCTCGCTGAAGCTGAGGTCGTCGGG
>DASQHK010000264.1:0-1501 GCA_035632135.1 Bryobacterales bacterium | reverse complement strand
CCGCCGGCGGCGGCCTCGGGCGCGACGTGGCCGACCATGAAGCCGCGGGTGGCGCCGCTGAAGCGGCCGTCGGTGAGGAGCGCGACGCGGTCGTCGAGGCCGGCGCCGACAATCGCGCCGGTGACGCCGAGCATTTCCCGCATGCCAGGGCCGCCGCGCGGGCCTTCGTAGCGGATTACAAGCACGTCGCCGGCCTTGATCTGGCCGTGCGTGACGGCGGCCATGGCGTCCTCTTCGCAGTTGAAAACGCGCGCCGGGCCGCGGTGCTGCTGGCGCTCCAGGCCGGTCACCTTGATGACGCATCCTTCCGGCGCGAGCGAGCCTCTGAGGATGACCAGCCCGCCGCTGTGCTTGATCGGATTCGAGAGCGGGCGGATCACTTCCTGGCCGGGCGTTTCCTTGGCATCGGCGGCTTCTTCGGCGAAGCTGCGGCCGGTGATGGTCAGGGCAGAGCCGTCGACAAAGCCGCCCTCGACGAGTCGCCTGGCGACGACCGGGATGCCGCCGGCCTTGTCCACATCGACAGCGACGAAGCGCCCGGCGGGCTTGAGATCGGCGAGCAGCGGCGTGCGGCTGCTGATGGTCTGGAAATCGTCGATCGAAAGGGGGACTTCGGCCTCGCGCGCCATGGCGAGCAGGTGCAGCACGGCGTTGGTCGAGCCGCCGGTGGCGGCCACGCCGGCGATGGCGTTTTCGAAGGCCTTGCGCGTGCAGATGTCGCGGGGCTTGCAGTCGCGCCGGACCGCGTCGACGATGATCTGGCCGCAGCGGAAAGCGACTTCGTGCTTGCGCGGGTCGACCTGCGGCACCGAGGCGGCGCCCATGGGGCAAAGGCCGATCAGCTCCATGACAGTGGCCATGGTATTAGCAGTATATTGTCCGCCGCAGGCGCCCGCTCCGGGGCAGGCGGAGTTCTCGATGGCCAGCAGCTCCTGGTCGGACATGCGGCCGGCGGCGTTGGCACCCACGGCCTCGAACACGTCCTGGATGGTGATGTCGCGGCCGTTGTGGCGGCCGGGCAGAATGCTTCCACCGTAGAGGACCAGACCGGGGACGTTCAACCGCAGCAGGGCCATGGCGCCGCCGGGGATGGTCTTGTCGCAGGCGACCAGGGCGATGACACCGTCGAACATGTGGCCGCGCGCCACCAGCTCCATGGAGTCGGCGATGATCTCGCGGCTCACCAGCGACGCCTTCATGCCCTCGGTGCCCATGGTAACGCCGTCGCTGATGGCGATGGTGTTGAACTCCATGGGCGTGCCGCCGGCGGCGCGGACGCCCTCCTTCACCTTCACGGCCAGCTCGCGAAGATTGAAGTTGCAGGGCATCGTCTCGATCCAGGTATTGGCAATGCCGATGATGGGTTTCTTCAGGTCGTCGTCGGTGAAGCCGATGGCTTTGAGCATGGCGCGCGCCGGAGCGCGGTCGCGGCCCTGGGTGATGGTGTAGCTGTGGAGTTTCATAGGAGATTCCTATCTTAGCGCGGTTCGGGAGAACTGAG
>DASQHK010000263.1:0-6730 GCA_035632135.1 Bryobacterales bacterium | reverse complement strand
GCTAATAGCTGATATCTATCCATGGCGGATCACCAGCACGTCGCCGTCCTGCACGATGTAGTCTTTGCCTTCCAGGCGCAGACGGCCTTTATCGCGGGCGCCGGTGTAGCCGCCCAGATCCACCAGCTCCCGCCAGTTGATCACCTCGGCGCGGATGAACTTCTTCTCGAAATCGCTGTGGATGGCGCCGGCCGCCTGCACGGCGGGCGACTGTTTGGGAATGGTCCAGGCGCGGACCTCCGTTTCCCCGGCGGTGAGGAACGACATCAGCCCCAGCAGTGAGTACGAAGCCTGGATGAGGCGTTCCAGGCCCGATTCTGCCAGGCCGTAGCTCGCGAGATAGTCGCGGGCTTCCTCGGCCGAAAGCTCGGCGATCTCCGCCTCCACCTTGCCGCAGACGGCGGCGACCTCGAGGCTGCGCCGGCCCTGCACTAAGTCGTGTCGATAGGCGGCTTCGATCTTGTGCAGCTCGGAAGCTTGGGCTTCTCCCAGGTTGAGCACCAGCAGCATCGGCTTCTCGGAGAGAAACTGGAAGCCGCGCAGGCGCTTGGCCGATTCCACGTCGAGGTCCAGGTCACGCAGCGGGCGCTCGGCCTCCAGCGCCTCCTTGCATTTCGCGAGCAACGCCTCCTCGTGCTCCAGTTCGGCGCTCTTGATTTTCTTGCGGTCCTTCTCCAGCCGCTCCAGGCGCTTCTCGATCACCACCAGATCGTTCAGGATCAGCTCCAGCTCCACGTTTTTCCAGTCGCGGGCGGGGTCGAGCGAGCCTTCGATGTGGGGCACCGTTTCGTTCTCGAACAGCCGCAGCACGTGGGCAAAAGCATCGGCCACGCGCAGCGAAGCCACGTAATGCGGCTCCGCCAGCGATTCTTTGGAGATGGCCGGCATGTCCACGTATTCCACCGTGGCGTGTGTGATCTTGGGCGGCGCAAAGATTTTGGCCAGCTCGTCGAGGCGGCGGTCGGGCACGCGCGCCACGCCCACGTGCACCGCGGTCGAGCCCAGGCGCGCCTCGGTGGCCACGCCGGTGAGGATGGTGAACAGCGAGGTCTTGCCCACCTGCGGCAGGCCGATAATGGCGGTCTTCACAACGGAACGTCCACGCTCGAAAGGATGTCCTGGAGGATCTGCTCGGCTTGCTCGGACTTGCGCGGCGAGGAACCGTAGCGGCTGCTGACCACTACGCGATGGGCGAAAACGGGGACCACCAGGCGCTTGAAATCGTCGGGCAGGCAGTAGTCGCGGCCCTCCGTCAGGGCCAGCGCCTGGGCGGCGTGGCGCAAGGCGAGCGAGCCGCGCGGGCTCACGCCAAGCGTCAGATATTGATTCGACCTGGTTTTCTCCACGACGGCCAGCATGTATTCGGTGAGCGAGTCATCCACGCGCACCTGACCGGCCAGTTCTTGCAGCTCCGAGATATCGGCCGCCGTGGCCACCGGCCGCACCTGGTCCGGGCCGGGACGCGCGCCGTTGGAGCAAAGGATCTCGCGCTCGCTCGCCGCGTCGGGATAGCCCATCTGCATGCGCAGCAGGAAGCGGTCGAGCTGCGATTCGGGCAGCGGATAAGTGCCGTAGTGCTCGAGCGGGTTCTGCGTGGCGATCACCATGAACGGCTGTGGCAGCGGATACGTGCGGCCTTCCACCGTCACTTGCTGCTCGTTCATGGCTTCGAGCAGGGCCGACTGCGTCTTGGGCGTGGTGCGGTTGATTTCGTCGGCCAGCAGAATGTTGGTGAACACCGGCCCCGGCTTGAACTCGAATTCCTCCGTGTGGGCGTTGTAAACGGTGACGCCCAGCACGTCGCTGGGGAGCATGTCGCTCGTGAACTGCACGCGGTGGAAGGCGCAGTTCAGGCTGCGGGCGAGCGTGTGTCCCAGCGTGGTCTTTCCGACGCCGGGGACGTCTTCAATCAGCAAATGACCGCGCGCCAGCAGGCAGACCACGGCCAGGCGAACCGCCTCGTCCTTGCCGCGGATGACAGAGCCCAGCGCCTGCTCGAGCGCCGCGATCTTTTCGACCCCGGCGGGCGCCGCCGGTTGCCGGGAGGTCATAAACCCCCATGATACTAAAGGTCATGAGCCGAAGGCGGGCTGCTGCGGGGCAGGCCGGCGGGACAGCGGCACGGGCTATTCCGACGGCGGCTAGCCCCGGTTCTTGGGAATTCTCGGAATTCTTGGCATTCGGTCGGAAAGGAACTTGGGAGGGCGGCCGCGGCGTGGCCGGCCGGTGGCAATCTGCTCCAGAGTGGCGATCACGCGATCGATGATGCGCATTTCCTCGCGCAACTGCTTCACGAATTCTTCCAGCCTGCGTACGTCCATAACAAACCGGGCCAGCCCGCTCCAGCGGCGCTGCTTATAGCCTACCTCATGGGATTACCCATTAGATATATCACCAGAGGACTAAAACTGCTGTCCTACAGCAGGTACCATCGCTCCATTGGCACGCGCGCCGTCTTTCCCGAGAATGGATATGTATTGCCAAGAGCGGCAAGGGGGAGGAGACCAAAATGCCGGTTTCTGGGATGCTGGCAGAACTCCGATTCCGGCGCGATGTGCTGAATGAGAGCATTCGGGACCTGGAGCGGCTGGCCGAGATTCGAAAAAGCTCTTCGCACAAGGCGATGGAGTCCGTTCTTCGGGGGCTCCGCTGGGAGCGGCGGGAAATCGATCAGGCCCTGGGAGCGCTGGAGCGGCTGACGCGCCACGCGCGAAACAAGCACGGCCGCAGGCCGCCAAGAATCGAGCCGGCAAGCCGCGGGGCTGGCGAGGTGAGATCTTCGCGCCGGGAATGACCGCCGGTGAAGTGCCCACGGGCGCTTCTTAAGAAAACAGATCGAGCTGCGGCGAACTGATCACGCCGGAGGCCCGCAGCGCCGCCAGCACCTCGCGGGTGGCCGTGCTGCGGTTGAGTGTATAGAAGTGAATGCCCGGCGCGCCGCCTTCGAGCAGGCCGATGCACTGGGCGGTGGCGTGGGCCACGCCGAGCTCGAACACCGCTTGCGGATCGTGGCGGAGCCGGTCGAGTTCGGCGCCCAGCGCGAACGGCATACTCGCTCCGCAAGTGGCGGTGAAGCGCTCGATCTGCGCGGCATTCGTAATGGGCATAATGCCGGGAATGATCGGTACGGTGATGGCGGCGGCCCGCGCCCGCTCGACGAACTCAAAGTAGTGGCGGTTTTCAAAGAAAAGCTGGGTGATAACGAACTCCAGGCCCTCATCGATCTTGCGCTTCAGGTTGGCCAGATCGACCGCCGGATTCCCGCACTCGGGGTGCTTCTCGGGATAGCACGCCCCGCCCAGGCAGAGCCGCGAGCCGTGCAGTTCGCGGATGAAACGCACCAGCTCGCTGGCGTAGCGGAAGCCGCCGTCCACCGGCGTAAAGGAAGCTTGGCCCTTCGGCGGATCACCGCGCAGCGCGAGCACGTTTTCGACGCCCGAGTCCACAATGCGCCCGAGCACGCCGCACAGTTCCTCGCGCGTCGAGCCGGCGCAGGTGAGGTGCGCCATGGCCTCGATGCCGGTGTCGCGCTTGATGCGGGTGACGATCTCGATGGTCTTCTCGCGCGTGGAGCCGCCGGCCCCGTAGGTGACCGACACGAAGCTCGGCTGCAGCTCGCGCAGCTCGGCGATGGTGCGCTCGAGCTGCTGCGCCGCCTCGTCGGTCTTGGGCGGGAAGAACTCGAACGAGAAGGTCCGCCCGCCCGCCAGCAGATCGCCAATCCGCATCCTTTCATGCTATAAACGGAGGCAGACGGACGCAACTATGGTCGAACTGCGCGTCAACGGAGCGGTGCACCGCGTCGATGCCGATCCCGCGCGAACCCTGCTTAGCGTGCTGCGCGACGATCTCCAGCTCACCGGCTCCAAGTATGGCTGCGGAGAAGGGCAGTGCGGCGCGTGCACGGTGCTGCTGGACGGCGTTCCGGTGCGGTCGTGCCTTACATCCGTGAAGGCGGCCGCGGGCAAAGCCATTACCACGATCGAGGGTTTGGAGCAGAGCGGGCGCCTCCACCCGCTGCAAGAGGCGTTTCTCGAGGCCGGCGCCATGCAGTGCGGCTATTGCACCGCGGGCATGATCATGTCCGGCGTCGCCCTGCTGCGCAAGAACCCCAACCCGAGCGAGCCGGAAATCATTCGCCACATGAACGGCAATATCTGCCGCTGCGGGACGTACCCGCGCATCATCGCTGCTATCCGCATGGCAGCCGCCCGCCACAAGGCAAAGAAAGGAGCGGCGTGATCCCGGTCGAGCCAGAGCGTTACGAACTGTACGGCGGGCCGGCGTACCGCTTCGAGCTAGGCCGGCGCGGGTTCTTCCAGGCCTTAGGCGGCGGGATCGTGGTGGTGCTGGCAGCGCGCGGTGCCGGGGCGCAGGAGTCGGGCGGCGGGCGGCGCGGGCGCGGCCGGCGTGGCCGGAGCGAGCCGCTGCCGCAGGAGATCTCGGCGTGGCTGCACATCGGCGAAGACGGCGGCGTAACGGTGTTCACGGGAAAAGTGGAAGTCGGCCAAAACGCCCGCACGTCGCTCACTCAGGCGGTGGCCGAGGAGCTGCGCGCGCCCATGAGCGCGATTCGCTTGGTGATGGGCGACACCGACTTGACGCCATTCGACATGGGCACGTTCGGCAGCCGCACCACGCCGACCATGTGGCCACAGCTTCGCAAGGTCGCCGCGGCCGCGCGCGAGATGCTCATCGACCTGGCGGCCGAACAGTGGGGCGCGGAGCGCAGCGCCCTCGTCGTGGCCGGCGGCCGGGTCACGAATCCGAAGACCGGGAAATCGGCTGGTTTCGGGCAACTCACCAAGGGACAAAAGCTCGCCAAGACCATCGGCGCCGACCCGCCTCTGACTCCTGCCACGGAATGGAAGGTCGCCGGCCGCGCGGCGCCGAAGGTCAACGCCCGTGCGATCGTCACCGGGAAGCATCAGTACTCATCTGACATTCACCGGCCTGAGATGATCTACGGTCGCGTGCTGCGGCCGGCTGCATTCGGCGCGACGCTCGCCTCGCTCGACGCCTCGGCCGCGCAGAAAATGCCCGGCGTGACCGTCGTGCATGACGGCAACTTCGTGGGAGTAGCGGCGGGCGATGAGCTGACCGCCTCGCGCGCCCTCGCCGCGCTGCACGCCGAGTGGAAAACCGAGCCACAGCCCTCCGGAGGCGAGCTGTTCGACCTGTTGAAGAAGGGCGAGGCGCGTGAGCCGTCGGACCAGGCCGGCTCGATCGAGGAGGGAATTGCGGCCGCCGACCGGACCCTCGAGCGCGCCTACACGGTTGCCTACATCGCCCACGCGCCGCTCGAGCCGCGCGCCGCGGTGGCGGAGTGGAGCGGCGGCAAGCTGACCGTCTGGACCGGAACGCAGCGCCCCTTCGGCGTGCGCGGCGAGCTGGCGCAGGCGTTCCACCTTCCCGAAGAGCGCGTGCGCGTCATCATGCCCGATACCGGCGCGGCCTACGGCGGCAAGCATACCGGCGAAGCGGCCATCGAAGCGGCGCGGCTGGCGAAGGCCGCCGGGAAGCCGGTGAAGCTGGTGTGGACGCGCGAGGAAGAGTTCACCTGGGCCTACTTCCGCCCGGCCGGCGTGATCGAGATTCGCAGCGGCGTGAAGCACGGCGGCGCGATCACGGCCTGGGAGTTCCACAATTACAATTCCGGCGGCTCCGGCATCGGAACCCCCTACGATATTCCCAACCAGCACATCGAGTTTCACCCGGCGCAGTCACCGCTGCGGCAAGGCTCGTACCGGGGCCTCGCCGCCACCGCGAACCACTTCGCGCGCGAGAGCCACATGGACGAGCTGGCGCGCGAGGTGAAGATGGACCCGCTCGCGTTTCGTTATAAGAACCTCAAGGATGCGCGGCTGCGGGCGGTGCTGGAGGCTGCCGCCGAGCGCTTCGGATGGGGCCGCGAGAAGTCGTCGCCCGAGCGCGGCTTCGGTCTCGCTTGCGGCGTCGAGAAAGGCGGCTACACGGCCTGCTGCGCCGAGGTCGCCATCAACCGCGCGGGCGGGGCGCTGACGCCCAAGATCACTCGCGTGGTGACCGCTTTCGAGTGCGGCGCAGTAGTCAACCCCGATCATCTGAAGAACCAGATCGAGGGCGCCACCATGATGGCCATCGGCGGCGCGCTGTTTGAAGCAATCGAGTTTGAAAACGGCCGGATTCTCAATCCGCGCTTTTCGCAATATCGCGTGCCGCGCTTTGCCGACGCGCCCGCGGTGGAAGCTGTGCTGGTGGATCGCAAGGATTTGCCTTCGGCGGGCGCGGGTGAAACGCCGATCGTGGGCCTGGCGCCTGCCGTTGGCAACGCCATCTTCGCCTCGACCGGCGTGCGCTTGCGCTCGCTGCCGATGGCGCCGCGCGGCATCCAAGCGTAACGAGCCCTTTGGCGCCGTCTCCCTCAGCGCCCCGCTCTTCGAGCGGCGTGCGTCCCGTGAAATCGCGCTCCTCGGCGGCAGTGAAAAATTGCAACCGGCAAGCACAGTCTCGGATCTATTCAATCGTGGAGGCCATCGATGCAACCCAGACTGGATTACGCAAAAATAGCGCCCGGCGCCATTACGGCGATGTACGGGCTTGAGAGGTACATCCGGCAGAGCGGCCTGGAGCCGGCCTTGCTGGAGTTGGTGAAGCTGCGCGCTTCCCAGATCAATGGCTGCGCGTACTGCGTGGACATGCACACGAAGGATGCGCGCGCGCGGGGCGAGACCGAGCAGCGCTTATACGC
>DASQHK010000262.1:0-4636 GCA_035632135.1 Bryobacterales bacterium | reverse complement strand
CCGCGGTCACCAGCCTGAAGAAATGGCTGGCGTGGCAGGTCAGCGTCAGCAACCGATACCTGAGCAACCCGGTGTTCGGAGCCAAGACCAACGATCTGCTGCTGACCACCGGCCTGCGGCTCACCTTCGCCCGCTGAAGGCAACCAACCGCAAACAACGCCGCGACCCGCGCCGGCCAGGCACATCGATTTCTCAAAAATCCTCGCTATCTTTTCAGGCACTTGCCTTCCCCGCCTGCCTGATCCGGTCCTCCTCGCCATCCCCGCCGCCAAACCCCCCTCCTCGAAACGCTCAAGGCAGCCCCATCGTCCCGCGGCCCTCGAAAAAAACCGCGTCGGGCGCTTGCTCGCCAAGACGCAAATCATTGATTCCATTAGGAGGATTGGGTTCGTCCGTGCAAAATTTGTTTTCGCGCGACTGCGCCACGCCGCTCCCCGTTTTCCTTCCTCCGTTCTTCCATTTCTCAATTTCTCAATTCTCTCCCGGCCCAGCCGTCATACTAGACTATCTAGGCTACTCACCATGCTCTCCTTCCGCGCCGTCGCCAAGGCCTACCCCATCTACGATTCCCCTGGCGACCGCCTTCGCGAGCTGCTCCTGCTCAACCGCCGCAGCTTCCACCGCGATTTCTGGGCCCTCCAGGACGTCAGCTTCGAGGTCGAGCGCGGCTCCACTTTTTGCATCATCGGCGAAAACGGCTCCGGCAAAAGCACGCTGCTGCAACTGGTGGCCGGCATCTTCCCGCCCACCCGCGGCGAGGTCGACGTGCGCGGCCGCGTCTCCGCCCTGCTCGAGCTGGGCTCCGGCTTCAACCCCGAGTTCAGCGGCCGCGACAACGTCTACCTCAACGGCGCCATCCTCGGCCTCTCCACCCGCGAGATCGACCGCCGCTACCAGGCCATCGCCGACTTCGCCGAGATCGGCGAATTCCTCAACCATCCTGTTAAGACCTACTCGAGCGGCATGGTCGTCCGCCTCGCCTTCGCCGTCGCCATCAACGTCGATCCCGAAATCCTGCTGGTCGACGAGGCGCTCGCGGTCGGCGACGTCTATTTCCGCCAGCGCTGCATGCGCAAGGTCCACGAGCTGCGTTCGCAAAGAGTCACCATCCTGTTCGTCTCCCATGCCATGAGCGACGTCAAGGCCGTCGGCGACCGCGTCATGTGGCTCGACGGCGGCCGCGTGGTCGAAATCGGCGCTCCCGAATCGGTGGTCAGCAAATATCTGGCCCACATGGTCGAAAAAGACGCCGCCTATCTCAAGCTCAAGACCGCCGAGTCGCGCCCTTCCGGCTCCCAGCCGGTCATCGCCCCCGAGATCGTCGAGAGTATTCCGAATATCGACTACCGCTACGGAAACAAAGCCGCCGAAATCATCGGCATCGCCGTGCTCGATTCCGCCGGCGAGCCGGCCGGTCTGCTCGAGCCCGGCGGCCAGATCACCGTCCGCATCAGCGTCCGCTCCAACGCCCCCCTCGACTCTCCCATGGTCGGCTTCATGATGCGCAATCACCTCGGCATCGACTTCTCCGGCTCCAACACCGCCCGCGAGGGCCACCAGCTTCCGCCCATGTCCCCCGGCGACATTTTCACCGTGGACTTTCACCTCACGCTCCCGGAGTTGTATCCCTCCCACTTCTCCTTCTCGCCGGCCATCGCCAACGGCACGCTCCAGGGCTACGAGATGTGCGACTGGATCGACAACGCCGTCACCGTGCAGATGGGCCACAGCGACGGCGAAATCTACGGCTACGTGCGCTTCCCGTGCCGCGTGGAATGCAACAGCTCTATCAAGCGCTGAAGATCTGGCTGCGGGTGGCGGCGGTGGTCGTCTTCCTGCTCGTGGCCGCGCCCATCCTGCTCGCCGCGGCCGCGCTCGCCCTTTTCGCCGCCGACCTGCTCTCGGCCCTGCGCCCTCGCGCGGCGCGCGCGCCTGCTGGCCCGCCGGCGAATCGCCCGGCGTCCGGCTCGCCCTCCGGCATGTCGCGGCCTGAGGACGATCTCGCCGTCGCCAGCTCCGCCGCCTCTCGCCCGGCCGCCGAGCGCGCGACGCGCGGTGCATCCCCAGCCGACTCGCTTCCCTCCACCGGCGCCGCGAGCGTCGTCATCCCCAACTGGAACGGCCGCGACCTGCTCGAAAAATATCTGCCCTCGGTGATCGCCGCGCTCGCCGGCAACCCCGAAAACGAAATCATCGTCGTCGATAACGCCTCCACCGACGGCAGCGTAGAGTTCCTCCGCGAGCGCTTCCCGCCCGATCTGTTCCCGCTGGTTCGCGTGGTTGCGCTTGACCGCAACCTCGGCTTCGGCGGCGGCTCCAACGCCGGCTTCCGCGCCGCCCGCCAAGACATCGTAGTGCTGCTCAATAGCGATATGCGGGTCGATCCCGGCTTCCTCGCCCCGCTCCTCGCCGGCTTCGAGGACCCCCGCGTCTTCGCCGTCTCCTGCCAGATTTTCTTCACCGACCCCGACAAGCCCCGCGAGGAAACCGGCCTCACCGAGGGCCTCTGGCTCGATGGCCGCCTGCAGGTCCGCCACGTCACCGACGGCCGCGTGCGCGCGCTGTTCCCGGCCTTCTACGCCGGCGGCGGCTCCTCCGCCTACGACCGCCGCAAGTTCCTCGCGCTCGGCGGCTTCGATGCGCTCTACGAGCCGTTTTATCTCGAAGACACCGACCTCAGCTACAACGCCTGGAAGCGCGGCTGGACCGTGCACTACGAGCCGCGCAGCATCGTCTGGCACGAGCACCGCGGCACGATCGGCAAGCGCTTCAGCGAAGCCTATATCCTGGCAGTACTCAAGAAAAACTACCTGCTCTTCGCCTGGAAAAATATCCACGAGCCGCGCCGCCTGCTCGGCCATTTCCTCAGCGTTTACGCCGGCATGTGGATGCGCCTGCTCACCGGCGACACGCCCACGCGCACCAACCCCCGCTCTCTGCTGCGGGCCGCGGGCCAGCTCCGCGCCGCGCTCGCCGCCCGCCTCCGCGCCCGGTCCTTCGCTGCCATCAGTGATACCGAGGCCTTCCGCCGCCCCCTCGGCGGCTGGTTCCGCGACCGCTACGAATCCCCCGACCCCGCGCGCGACAAGCTCAACGTCCTGTTTCTCTCCCCCTACCCCATCGAGCCCGCCATCCACGGCGGCGCCGTCTTCATGAGCCAGACGCTCCGCGAGCTTTCGAAGCGCGCCCGCGTCCACCTGCTCTGCCTGCTCGACGACGAGCGCGACCTCGAAACCAACCGCGCCCTCGCCGACATCTGCGCCGGCGTGGAGTTCCTCGTGCGCATGCCCCACGACCGCGCCGGCTGGAGCGCCCTGCTCCCCCACGCCGCCCGCGTGTTCACCAACCGCGACCTTGCCTGGCGCATCCACCGCACCATCTTCACCGAAAAGATCGACGTGGTGCAGGTCGAATACACCCAGCTCGCCGTCTACGCCATGGCCTTCGAGCGCATCGCCACCTTTCTGTTCGAGCACGACATCTACTTCCAGTCGATCGCCCGCGGCCTCGGCCGCGAGCCGAGCCCCATCCGCTTCGTCAAAGCCTCTTACGAATACCTGCGCGCCCTGCGCTTCGAGCTGCGCGCCATCTCGCGGTTCGACGCCGTGCAGGTGTGCACGCCGGCCAACCGCCGCTTCCTCGAATCTTTCTCGAGCAGCCGCACGCCCCTGGCCGACGGCCTGCGCGCCGGCATCGACGTCGCCCGCTACCGCTTCAGCGCGGACAGCCGCGAGCCCGACACTCTCTTATTCGTAGGTAACTTCCAGCACCTCCCCAACCAGCAGGCGCTCAACTTTTTCTGGCAGCGCGTCTGGCCCATCGTCCGCCGCGAGCGCCCGCAAGCCCGGCTCATCATCGTGGGCGCGCAGGCCGGCCCCGGCTTCGCCGAAGTCTACACCGCGGGCGGCGCCGAGTTTCTCGGCCACGTCGAGGACATCCGCGAGCCGCTGGCGCGCTACGCCGTCTTCGTTTGCCCCGTGCTCTCCGGCTCCGGCGTCCGCGTCAAGCTGCTCGAAGCCTTCGCCGCCGGCATCCCCGCCGTCTCCACACCCATCGGCGCCGAGGGCTTGGCTACCTCGGATGACAACATACTGGAGCTGGCCGCCACACCCGAAGGTTTCGCAGAGAAAACCCTGGCCCTGCTGGCCGACCCGGAGCGCGCCCGCTCCATGGCCTGCCGCGCCCGCCGCGAGGTCGAGCAGCACTGGGACATCCGCCGCCTCACCGCCCGCCTCGAAGCCCACTACCGCGAGGTACTGAAGACGAAATTGGCCGCAGAGACACAGAGGCACAGAGACGCCGCGCCCTGATTCTTCTCTGTGCCTCTGTGTCTCTGTGGCTAATTTCCCTCCAGGTTCCCCGCCGCGGGGCTACAATGTCACTCAACTCGCCATGCGCAACCTCCGCCTGCACGCCTTCCTGGTTTCCGGCATCGCGCTCCTCGCGGCCACGCTAGCCCTGCGGCCCGATTTCCTTTTCTCGCTCGGCACGGTCTGCGTGCTGCGGCGATTCCTCCACATCAACTGCCCCTTCTGCGGCATGACGCGAGACTTCGTGGCCATGGCGCAGGGCCGCTTTGTGTTCCAGAACCCTTTCTCTCCGCTCGCGGCGGTTGCTATGCTCGTTCTCTACCCTG
>DASQHK010000261.1:0-6650 GCA_035632135.1 Bryobacterales bacterium | reverse complement strand
TCGGTGCACACGGTGGTGGCCTGGGACTTCGCCATGGCCCTGGCGCCGATGTGGCACAGCAGCATCTTCGGCCCGTACTTTGTCGCCGGAGCGATTTTCAGCGGCATTGCCGCCCTGCTGGTGGTGATGGCGATCCTGCGGAAGGCCCTGCACCTGGAGGAGTACTTGCAGCCGGTGCACTTTAACAACCTCGGCAAGCTGCTTCTGCTGATGAGCCTGCTGTGGTTCTACTTCACCGTCGCAGAGCATCTGACCGTGTGGTACGGCAACGAGCCGGCGGAGATGAGCGTTTTCGGGGCGAAGGTGCGCGGCAGCTACGCTCCGTTGTTCTGGGTCATGGTGTTTTGCAATTTCGCAGTGCCGTTCGTTCTGCTGGGCATCCGGCGGCTGCGGTCGGTGCGGACGGTGACCATCTCGGCGGTGGCGGTTCTGATCGGCATGTGGCTGGAGCGGTTCCTGATCGTGGTGCCGGTGCTCTCGCACCCGCGCCTGGCCGCCGCCTGGGGCACCTATGCGCCCACGTGGGTGGAAATCTCGATTACTATCGCCACGTTTGCGGCCATGGCCCTGCTGTATCTGATTTTTTCCAAGCTGTTTCCGATCATCGCCGTTTGGGAATACAAGCAGCAGGAGACGCCGGGCGAGCCATGTACCTGACGGGCGAATTCACCGAGGCGCGGTCGGTCGCGGCGGCCATCGAAGAGCTAAGGTCGAAGGGCTTCGAGGCTGCGGCGTTTGACGTCTTCTCAAACAAACCGGTGGAGCTGCCGCCCGGGTTACTCGATCGCCGGAGCCGCATGTCGCTCGCGACGGTGGGCGGCGGGGTCCTTCTCTGCCTGCTGACGACCGGCTTCGTCTATTACACGCAGCACTCTCTTCGGATTGTCACCGGCGGCATGCCGCTGTTTTCCTTCTGGGCGACGGGCGTGGTCTTCTACGAGCTTACGATGCTTGGCGCGATCGCCGCTACGTTCGTGATGTTCCTGTGGGAGAGCGGCCTGCTGGAGCGGCTTCAGAAAGCGCGCCAGCCCGCCGCGCCCGTGCCGGTCGTGGCTGCCGGCGCAGTCTGCCTGCGCGTGCAGTGCGAGCCGGGTCAAGTGGCCACGGCGGGCGAGTGCTTGTACCGTACCGGGGCGGTCAGCGTCAAAAAGGCGGAGAAAGCCCCATGAAGCGTTGCGCCGCCAAATTGCTGCTCGGCCTCATGCTGGCTGCGGCGGCGCCGGCTGCCGGCAACAAGCCGCTGCCCTGGGAAAAGCCCCGCCTCCAGCTCGGCGAGGACCTCTACCGCGAACACTGCTCGGTCTGTCACGACGTGGAAGGGAAGAAAAGCAAGAGGCCCGGCCCGAGCCTGTATCACTTGTTCAAGAACGAGAAGCTGCCGCTCTCGGGCGGCAAGCCCAGCCGCGAGTACGTGGTGGTGAAGGTCAAATTCGGCGGGAGCTTCATGCCGCCCTTCGTCAAGAAGATGAACGACGCCGAAATCAATGCGCTGGTGGACTACCTGGAGACGAAGTGACCGCCGCCCGGGATGTGCGACATACTTGTGGGCATCCGGAAAACCCCGATTCAGGGCCGCGCGCGAAGCAAGCGGTCTTTCCGGAGGCGGCAGGCCACTCCCTCACGGTCGCGGCTCCGATCTGAGCGGAAAAGGATACGCTCGGGCGCTGGAGCTCAATCTTGTCGCACACCCGCCACCGGCGTCCGCTGTTGGGATCCGGGCTGCTTGTGCGACAATGAAATTGTGAGCGGCGAACTCGACACTCCCGACGGCAGCGTCCTCACCACCAGGCTCGATCAGCTCATCAACTGGGCGCGCAAGTCCTCCATCTGGCCGATGTCGTTCGGCTTGGCCTGCTGCGCGATTGAGATGATGTCCATGAGCGCTTCGCGCTTCGACATCGCGCGCTTCGGCGCCGAGGTTTTTCGCGGCTCGCCGCGCCAATCCGACCTGATGATCATCGCCGGCCGGGTGGCGCAGAAAATGGCGCCGGTCATCCGCCAGCTCTACGACCAGATGCCGGAGCCGAAGTGGGTCATCTCGATGGGCGCGTGCGCCACCTCCCGCGGCGTCTTCGAGAACTACGCGCTGGTGCCCGTCAATCAGGTAATTCCAGTAGACGTGTATGTGCCCGGGTGTCCTCCTCGCCCGGAGCAGCTCATTCACGCTATCATGCTGCTACAGCAGAAGATCGCCGCCCACCCCGGCACCTTCCGCGAAGTGCTCAATCTCGACAAATAGCCTGAATTCCGGTTTTTTCATTGAAACCCCGAGAAGATGGGGTTACTATTCAAGAATGAACGCCGAGCACGGGTGAAACCCGTCTCGGTTCACGTGCCCGGTACACGTGGGGGTCTCATGCAAAATAACACTCGTCTTCTCGTGCCGTCGCTTACTCTCCTGTCGCTCACTCTCTCCCTGTTCACCGCTCCCGCGTTTTCACAAGCAGTCACGGGAACCATCGTTGGGGTGGTCAAAGATCCGAACGGCGCCCTGGTCCCCGGGGCCACTGTCGTGGGCGCCAACGCCAACACCGGCATCCTTACTACCAGCAATACCAACGGCGAGGGCTTCTATCGCCTTGCCAACCTGGTGCCCGGCGAGTACGCCATCACCGTGGAGGCCAAGGGCTTTAAGAAAGCCACCGTCCCGGCCCAGCGGCTCAGCGTCAACGACACGCTGCGCCTCGATGTCAGCCTCGAGATCGGCCAAGTCAGCGAATCCGTCACGGTGCAAGCCGCGGCCTCCGAGGTCGGCACGGAAGACGCGCAGCTCGGCAAGGTTATCCGCGATCCCAACGGCCTGCCGGTGGTATCGGGCACGAACGGCCGCAACGTGCTGACGCTTGCCGGCCTGGCGCCGGGCATTGTGTACGCGGGCCAGACCGCCACGCCGGGCAACGGGATTTTCTCCGCCAACGGCCAGCGCGCCCAGGCCAACAACTACATGTTTGACGGCGGCGACTCGAACGACCTGGCGAGCAACATTCCCGACGCCATCCAGTCCATCACGCCCAACGCGCTGCAGGAGTTCCGCGTCGTGACGGGGCCGATGAAGGCCGAGTACGGCCGCAACTCCGGCGCGGTGGTGGAGGTTGTGCCGCGCTCCGGCACGAATAACTGGCACGGCGGCGCTTCCGAGCTGTTCCGCAACACCAAGCTCAACGCGGTGCCGTTCTTTCAGAAATCCATTCCTGGCGGCACGCCGGACCTGCTGTCCACCGGCCTGCCCCGCAAGCCGCAATACAACGGCAACGAGTTTGACGCGGAGTTCGGCGGCCCCATCCAGCGTGACAAGACGTTCGTCTTCGTTTCTTACGAGGGTTTCCGGCGGCGGCACGGCGTGACCAGCTCGGCCACGGTTCCCAACGACGCGCAGCGCGCGGCCATCAATGCCCAGGGCACGCCTGCGGCCAAGGCGCTCCTCGCGCTGGTTCCTCCCGCCTCCACCGGCAATACCCTGTTCAGCACGCCTGCTGATTCACTGACTCGCGACGGCGGCATGGCGAAGGTCGATCACTCCTTCGGCGACAAGAACCGTTTCTCCGCCACCTACCTGGCCATCAACGATGACGCCACCGCCCCGTTCGCTTTCGGGGGCAGCACTATCCCGGGCTTTGGCGAGGCTGACGAAACCCGGTACCAGAACGTGGTCTTGCGCGACACCCACGTTTTCTCGGCGGCTCTGTTCAACGAATTTCGAGCTTCCTATCACCGCCGCGGCAGCCCCAGCGTTGTTCCTCTCAACACCACCAAACTCAGCAGCCTCGGCCTGGGCGCCATCATCCCTGATGATCCCGCTGCCGAAGGCCCTCCCTATGTCATCATTTCGGGCTTCAGCGGCTTCGGCGATACCTACCAGGGGCCGCAGGCCCGCTTCGACAACACGTTTCAGTACATCGACAACGTGAGCTGGACGCATGGCCGCCACATCGTGAAATTTGGCGGCGAGTTTCGCACCTACGCCCAGAACCAGGTGTTCGACTTCATCAATAACGGCTACATCAGCATTGACGGCGGCGGCACGCAGGGCAACCTAGTGGCCCAGAAAATTCCCGGTCTCTCCGCGCCCCTGAACGATTTCGCCAACGGCTTTGTGACCTTCTTTGAGCAAAGCTCCGCCGCCCGCCGCGGTTACCGGACGCGCAGCGGCGCTCTGTTCCTGGAGGACGACTGGAAGCTGCGCTCCAACTTCACCCTCAATCTGGGCGCGCGCTGGGAGTACAACGCCCCGCTGACGGATCTCGCCAACCGCGTGCTGGCTTTCCGTCCCGGCCAGCAGTCGACCGTGTTTCCGGACGCGCCGGCGGGCGTGGTGTACCCGGGGGACAAAGGCATCTCGCCCTCCACCTATAGCAAAGATCTAAACAACTTCGGCCCGCGGGCGGGCTTCGCCTGGGACGTGCTCAGCAACGGCAAGCTGGCCGTCCGCGGCGGCTACGGCCTTTTTTACGACGCGCCGATCACTTCGCTCACCCTGCAGTTCCTCACCGTGCCGCCCTTTTCCATCTCGCCCATCACGCTCAATACGGACTACGCCAATCCCTGGCTCGGCTCGCGCTCCAACCCCATCCCGCAGCCGTTTCCATTCACTCCGGTCGCCCCCGGCGGCCACTTCAATTTTGCCAGCATCGCGCCTTTCCGGCTCACCGTGATGGACCCCAACTTCGCCACTCCCTATGGCCAGCAGTGGAGTCTGCAGGTGCAGAGCGAGCCGATTCGGGACTGGCTGTTCGACGTGGGCTACGTCGGCACGGCGGGCGTCAAGCTGCTCAACCGCCGGAACATCAACCCTGCTATTCCCGGCCCCGGCGCCACCTCGGGGAACACCAACCTGCGCCGCGTCTACAACGTGGGCAACCCGCTCGATGCTCAGTACGGCGGCGCCGTCTTCGCCGGCATAACCGACCAGCTCACCGACGCCAACTCCAACTACAACAGCCTCCAGGTTGGGGTCACCAAGCGCTTCTCGCACGGCTTCCAGATGACGCAGGCGTACACCTGGGCTCACACCATCGACAACGCCTCCGGTTTGAGCGTCAGCTCCCGCATCGATAGCGCCAAAGCCGACCGCGGCAACTCGGAGCAGGACATCCGCATGCGCTACGTGGCCAGTTGGACGTGGGAAGCGCCGTGGATGCACGGCCAGAAGGGCGGCCTGGGGCACCTGCTGGGCGGCTGGGGCATCTCGGGCATCAGCACGTTCCAGACGGGCCTGCCCTTCACCATCACCGAGCCCACCGACCGCTGTTTGTGCGACAGCGGCAACCAGCGTCCCGATTACATCGGCGGGCAGGTCGCGACCTACGACCCGCGCTCTACCACCGCCGTTTCCGGCCGGCCCAACTCCTGGTTCAACGGCACCGGCGGCGGCGCGGGCGACGGCGCCCCCAATCCCAATTTCCGCCGCGTCGGCACGGCGCCCAGCTACTCGGCCGGGGCGGGCCGCTTCGGCAACCTGGGCCGCAATACGATGCATGGCCCCGGGCTGAACAACTGGGATTTCTTCCTCTTCAAGAACGTCAAGCTGACGGAATCCCACACCGTGCAGTTCCGCGGCGAGTTTTACAATCTCTGGAACCACACGCAGTTCTACCTGCCGAGCGCCGACCCGGCGACCAATATAGGCTCGCCCAACTTCGGCCGCATCACGCAGACGTACGACCCGCGCATTATTCAGTTGGCGCTGCGATATCAGTTCTAGCAGGCTGCTGAAAAGGTCCGAATACCGCTTGCTAACGCGCGCGGCTCGGAAGCGGCTTCACGTGCTCTCAACAGAACCCGTTTTCAGCAGTCTTTAACGAAGCACCTGCGCGGCGCGGCCGGCGATGGTCACGGCCGCACCGGGCGGGGCCAGCTCCCGGCGCACGATGGCGAGGCCCAGGCACCGCTCCTGGCGCGGGGACCAGACCGGGCTGGTCAGCTTGCCGATCTCCTGCCCGACGGCGAGAATGGCGCTCCCCGCCGCCGGCGGCTCCTGGCCCTCGATCGCGAGCTGCACGAGCGACCGGTGCACCTGCCCCCGCGAGCGGATGCGCTCGACGATTTCCTGACCGAGGTAGCAGCCCTTGGTGAAGGACACCGCGCGCGCCTGCTGCGTCTCCTGCGGGAGGATGGTATCGGTGATATCTTCGCCGTAGCGCGGCAGGGCGTTCTCGACGCGGACGATGCGCGCGTCTTCGGCCGCCGCCGCGACCGCTCCCGCCCGCTCGAGTCTCGCGATGATCCCGGCCTTCCGCGCCGCCTCGACGAAAAACCACACACCCGGCTGCCCGGTCGCCGACGTTCGCCCCGCCGTTATCCCGTCGGCCTCGATGTGCGCGCCGGATTCGGCCGGAAGGCTAACCCCGGCGACTCCGTCCGCCTGGGGCCCTTCCACCGCGACGGTCGCCAGATCCGCCGTCACATCCTCCAGCGTCACCTGGTCGGCGATGATGTACTTCTGGAGGTGCGCGCGCACCCGCTCTCGCATCTCCGGCTCGGTGTCCAGCAGAATGTGATCGTCGAAAAGATACAGGTTCACGTCGCCCTGGATGCGTCCCTGCGGATTGAGCAGAAAGTGGTAGTTACCTTGCCCCGGCCGGAGGCCTTTCACGTCGTTGGAAAGCAGATTGTGCAGGAAGCGCACGCGGTCGCGGCCGGTGGCGCGAATT
>DASQHK010000260.1:0-16265 GCA_035632135.1 Bryobacterales bacterium | reverse complement strand
CAGGTGGACGTGCTGATGAGCGCCGCGCCGCTGACCAAAGAGACGGCGAAGATGTTCAACGCCGAGGTGTTCGACAGGATGAAGCGGACGGCGTACTTCATCAACACGTCGCGGGGAGGCCTGGTGGACCAGCCGGCGCTGGTGCGCGCGCTGCACGAGCGGAAGATTCGCGGAGCGGGGCTGGATGTGGCCACGCCGGAGCCGCTGCCGGCGAACGACCCGCTGTGGGAGGCGCCGAACGTGATCCTCACCGGGCACAGCTCCGGGGCGGCGCCGATCCGGCAGGTCCGGCTGATTGCGCTGGTGGCGGAAAACGTCCACCGCTACACCAACGGCTTGCCGTTGCTGAACGTGTGCGACAAGGTGAGAAGGTATTAGGCAACGCAATCACTGCTGAAGGAGCACGGCGAATGGCGAAAGCGGAAGCGTCAGTTAGAGAGTTGGTGTCAATGATCGAGCGCGGGGAACTACGGCTGCCCGAAATGCAGCGTCGGTATGTTTGGCGCTCGACCCGCGTACGGGACCTCATGGACTCGCTGTACCGCGGCTATCCCTCGGGGGCCATTCTGCTCTGGGATACCGATGAGGCTGTACCGTTACAGGAATTTGCTGTTTCGCAGAGCCCCAACCCCTACCACAGATTGTTGCTCGATGGTCAGCAGCGGCTGACATCGCTCTCGGCCGTAATTCGGGGCGAGCCCGTGAATGTGCGCGGGCGCAAAAAGCCTATCGAACTTCTCTTCAACCTTGAGCACCCAGATCATCTGGCCGTCGTCACGGAAGTTGACGAAGACGGAAATGGGGAGGAGGATGGTGACGAAGATGAGGAGGAACTCGGCGGAGACACGGCGGACTCGTCGGACGACGAGCTGCAGCGTCGGTTCAACCAGATGACTTTTGTTGTTTCCACAAAGAAGCTGGCGCAATTGCCACATTGGGTGAAGGTCTCGGAAGTGTTCAAAACGGACAGCGATGCTCCGTTTCTCAAGAGAGCTGGCATGAGCGGGTTTGACGATCCGCGTTACGAAAAATACAGCCAACGATTGGCCAAGCTTCGTGGCATTTGCAAATACGTTTATCGGATGGACGTGCTTGAGCGTACCCTCTCCTATGACGAAGTGACTGAAATCTTCGTGCGCGTAAACTCGCTCGGTGCCAAACTCCGTAGTTCGGACCTGGCTCTCGCGCAGATCACTGCGAAGTGGAAGCACTCGCTTCAGACCTTCCTGAAGTTTCAGGACGACTGCGCCGAGGTCGGGTTCGACCTAGATCTCGGTCTTCACCTGAGAAACCTCATCGCTTTCGCCACGGGACAATCACGGTTCCGGACGGTAGGCAGCTTGAGCGTAGAGTCCCTGCAAGATGCCTGGAAGAAAGCAGGGGAGGGAATGGAATTTGCGATGAACTTCCTCAAGAGCAATGCGGGCATTGAAAGCCCGGCATTGCTGTCGTCGCCGTTCCTGATGGTTGTTCTTGCTTACTTCGGCGACTTGCGGGGCTACAAAATCTCACCAGAAGAGGCGGCACAGCTTCGGAATTGGGCCTTGGCTGCCAATGCGAAGGGACGGTATTCGCGCGGGTCCAGCGAGACGCTGCTGGATCAGGACTTGGCGGCCCTGCGTGATGGTGGCAAGGTCCAGGACCTGATAGACCGTCTTCGCCTTCAGGTGGGAAAGCTCGACGTGTCGCCGGAGGAACTCGAAGGCAGGAATCAACGCAGCGCGTTGTTCAAGACGATGTTCCTTGCCTTTCGTGCTGGCGGCGCCAAGGACTGGCGATCGAACCTCAACATCTCGTTGGACCATTCCGGGGCGCATCATCGGCTGCAGTTCCACCACGTATTTCCGAAGGCACAGCTCAAGAAGAGCTACACATCAAGAGAGGCCGACGATATCGCGAACCTGGCCTTCGTCGGCGGCAAGACGAACCGGGCCATTAGCGATAAGGCTCCTGCGACATACCTGCCTCCGCTAATTGCGCAGCACGGGGTGGGCGTTTTCGACGCTCAGGCGATACCGATCGATGCCGGCCTTCTGGGCGTGGAGAACTACAAGGCCTTTCTTACAGAGCGCCGAAGGCGGATTGCCGCACGCTTGAACGAGTTTCTCGCGCCGGAGCTGGCGAAAAAGAAACCGGCCGGTGCAGACAGCGGCAGCCGGGCCATGATGGGGGCGTAGAACAGCGAGGGAAGAGGGCGCATTGCGCACCCTCTCCGTGTGCGAGTTGCTCGGGGCCGCGCGGCCGTTTTCGCCTTGGGCGGGAATGCCGCATTTAGCGGAGGCGGGACAGGAGGACTGCCATGCTGAATCGCAGAGAATTTTTGACGGCTTGCACGGCGGCGGCAGCCGCACCGGCGCAGGCTGCTGCGCCGCATTTTCGCGTGGGCATCACCACTAACACGCGCGGCGGATGGGAAAAGGACGTGCTGCTCTCGTTCCGCGAGGCGCACGAAGTGGGCTTCCACAACGTGGAGACTTTCTACAACTTCGTCCGGCCATGGTGGGACAAGCCCGACGAGCTGAAAAAGATCATGGAGGGCATGGACCTGCGCTTCGTCACGGTGTCCAACGGCGGGCCGATGAAGACGCAGTTTGAGAACCCGGCGCTGCGCGACCAGATCATCCGCGAGCACATGGAGCTGGTGCGCTGGATCAAGGGATTCGGCTGCGATCACTTGAAGATCAACACCGGCGGTCGGCGGCCGGAAGGGACCACGCGGGAAGACCTCGCCGAGATGGCGACGACGCTGAACGAACTGGGCAAGCGCATCGCCGATGAGGGCTTGCGGTTCGGCGTGCACGCGCACATGTGGACGCAGTTCCAGACGCGATCCGAGGTTGACGCCATCATGGAGCGGACGAATCCCAAGTACGTCGGCCTGGTGCTCGATACCGGCCACGTCACGATGGCGGGCATGGATCCGGTAGATCTAGCCAGGACCTATGTGCACCGCATCGTGGAGTTTCACCTGAAGGACACGCGGCCCGAGGATCGCGGCGGCCACAAAGGTCCGCCTCCGGAGCGCGAGGGCTATACGGAGAAGGGCCATCGCATCTTTTTCGAGCTGGGGCACGGCGGCGTGGATTTCCCGGCCATCCTCGCCATTCTGAAAAGGAACAACTGGGACGGCTGGCTGACGGTGGAGCTTGACTCGACTGACACCACGCCCAAAGATAGCGCCGCCACCAGTAAGAAGTACCTGGAGAACGTGCTGCATCTCAAGGTATAGAGAGCAGGAGTCAGAAGACAGGAGAGAGAATGTCCACACTTATCTTGCGCACCGCATTTGTGGGCGGGGTCATTGCTTTGTCATTTGGTTTGCTCGACGCGCAGAGTCGCGTGGGCGGCCGTCCGCCGGAAGAGCCGTCCTACTTCCCAAAGCCCGTCAAGCTAACCGCGTACACGCCGCCGATGAAGCCGCACACCGTCCTGGCCGAGGTGAAGGCGAAACACAAAGGACAGAAGGAGTGGTCGGAGTGGGTGGTGAAGGACGACTACCTGTGGGGCCAGTACATCCAGTCGGCCCCGGGCAGCAAGGTATCGCCACGCTTCCATCCCGACACGCGCGCGTGGTGGGTGATTCTGGAAGGGCAGATCCGCTTCAATATCGAGGGCCAGGAATCGTTTGTGGCCCGGCGGCGCACCATGGCGCAGGTGCCGGCGCAGACCATCTACTCGATGGAGACGGTCGGCGACGAGCCCGCCATTCGCTTCGAGGTCGGCATTCACAACGCCACCACGCTGTACCCTGAAAAGCCCACCTTCCAGGTTCCCGGCGCCAACTGGGTTGCGGTCAAGCTGAACCGCCACCCGTTCCCCTGGGGCCACGAGAACAAGCCGCACATCAACCTCGACGACCTGGTGGCGGCCAACCCGAACTACAACGGCAGCCGCTTCGTTTGGGATGATCGCGCGGTGGCCAACATCATTTACGGCTACAGCAGCAAGCTGCCCCCGGTGAACCCGAAGGATAAGGGCCACTTTCATCCCGAGTGCGCCGAGTTTTGGGTCATCATGGAAGGCCAGATCCGCTACCCCATCGAAGGGCAGAGCAAAGTGGTCATCGCCAACGAAGGCGACGTGGTCTACGTTCCCAAGTGGACCTACCATGCCCCGCGCTGGTGGGGCGACGGGCCGAGCTGCCGGCTGGCGATGAACGGCTATCCGGACATCGCGCACCTGCGCGACGCCTTCCAGCCGCACTAGTCAGCCGCCAACCACAACCGGCTGGCCCAGGGGGGCGCGGGACCACCCCAGGCCGGGCGCTACGGTAGTCCTGGAGGCCTAGCTGTCGCGAGAAGGCTCCTTCTTTCCAGCACGTTAGCCGACTGGCATACGCCGAAAGTCAGGAGAAAAATCCAACCTTGTAGAAATTCCCTCGGTGGGCTATCCTGTGTGTACTCCCCCGTGAGTCAGATGGAAGCCTAAATGCTTAACAGGAGCGGGGTTTGGAAACGAGTCGCCACGCTGGGAACCGATTACCGAGATTGACATCCTATTCCATCGCCGCAAGCAGACGCAGCCACGATCGTGTGGACCTGAGTCGCCAGCAACTGGAGGCGTGGCTGCTGCTGGAGCCGGCCAGCCACCGGGAAGATGGGTACTGTGCCTGTCGGTTGCTGAACCTCAGCTATGCGGGGATGTGCTTGTGGGGCGAGGACCTGTTTGAGACGGGGAGACCCTATCGCTTTATACTGGATCTTTCGGCGCTGTTGGGCACGGAGGTCGAGGTCACGGCCCGCATCGTGTGGAAGCGACAGATGGATGCGGGGCTGTGTTACACAGGCGCGGTGTTCGTAAAGAGCAGCGCCCCGTGGCTGGGACCCGACGAAGAAGAGGATTTTTCGGGGACGGCCCTGCCCGGGCAGGACGGCAAGAGTGGATGAGCGGGCCCGAGCATAGCAAGCCGGCATCGGAGCGGCGCCTTGCCGAAGGCGGCGGCCGGCCGGTGAGACCAGGGCAAGCTCTTTTGCACGAGGCTAATGATGACAAGCATTTACAGCCTATGCCTGTAAGTGAAGGGGCGGAGCTTTGCCGGAATTGCAACTGACGATCGGTGCAGCGAAGGGCCAAACGGCGCAGTCAGTCACAGCGGGACGGCCGCGCTGGTATGCGGTCTACACGCGCTCCAACTTCGAGAAGCGGGTGGCGGCCGAGCTGGCTGCCAAGCCGGTCGAGAACTACCTGCCAGTGGTGCAGGAGTGGCATCAGTGGAAAGATCGCAAGAAGCTGGTCGAGGTGCCGGTGTTCCCGGGCTATGTCTTCGCGCGGTTCGCAGATTCGACGCGGAACCGGCTGCAAGTGCTGCACACGGCTGGAACCGTGCGGATCCTGGGGCAGCGCGAACAGATTGAGCCGATTCCCGACCGGGAAATCGAATCCGTCCAGCGGCTGCTGCAGGCCAATGTTCCGTGCTTTGCCCATCCGTTTCTGCGCGAGGGGGCGTGGGTGAGGGTCAAGCGCGGGGCGCTACAGGATCTGGAAGGGCTGCTGGTGCGCGTCAAGAGCAAAACGCGGCTGGTCCTTTCCATCACGCTGTTGTCGCAAGCAGTGGCAACGGAAATCGATATCTCCGACGTGGAGGTCATTCGGCCGCGGCCCAAGAGGACCGGCGAGGAGGCCCGATGAGGTCTGCATTCTTTTCTGTATTTGTAATACTAGCAATGACTGCGCTGCTGCCGGCGCAAGAAAAAGACGCCCGGCCGGCCCGGCGGAAGGCGGCTCCCAGCGTTGAGATGGAGGACAAGCCTGTCACCGCGCCGAAGACCGCTCCCAACGCCGTTCCGGTCGAGGCGGGAGTTCCGGCGTTCAGCAACTACGAGCTGGGACCGGAGGATCTGATTTCGGTGGTGGTGCTGGATTCTCCCGAGTTCACCCGCGAAGTCCGCGTCAGCGGCGCCGGGACGATCCGGCTGCCGCTGGTGAAGCGGCCCATCCCGGCGGCTGGTAAGACCGCCGGCGAGCTGGAGCAGGAGATCGCCCGGGTGCTGGTCGAAGATGGTTTGCTGAAAGAGCCGTCGGTGTCCGTGACCGTGCGCGAATTCAACAGCAAGCCAGTCAGCATCTCGGGGGCAGTGCGGACTCCTGTCGTGTTTCAAGCCTTCCGGCCGCTGACGCTGGTGGAGGCCATGTCGAGAGCGGGGGGCCTGACCGAGAGCGCCGGCTCGGAGATCCTGGTTTCGCTTCCGGAGAGAAACGGCCAGGCGGCGCGGGTGCTTCACATCCCGACCAAGAGCCTGATGGAAACAGGCGATCCCCGCAGCGAGATCTGGCTGCGTGGCGGGGAAGACATTCGGGTGCCCCAGGCCGGACGGGTGTACATTCTGGGCGGCGTGGGCCGGCCGGGAGCAGTCATGATCAGCAACGACGAGCCGCTCACGCTGCTGCGGGCCCTGGCGCTGGCCGGAGGCACGACTTCGGCGGCGGGGTCCAAGGCGTTCCTGTTGCGGCCCTCTGCTAACGGCTCCGAGAAAAAAGAAGAAATCGCCCTGAACCTGAAGAAGCTGCTGAAGCGAAAAGAGCCCGATCTGCCCTTGCAGACCAACGACGTGATCTTCATTCCCGACAGCAAGACCCGGCGGCTAGGTGAAGCCGCGCTTTCGGCCGGGCTGACTTCCGTCATTTACTCGACGGCGGGGGGGCTGATATGGAGATAAACCCGCAGGCGCCGCGGTTGCCCGCCCCGAGCGGGTACCCGGAAGAAGCAAACTACTACCCCGTGCGGCCGGCGATCGACAATCCGCCGGTTCCACTCAACCACTATTTTTGGGTACTGAAAAGATATAAGTGGCGGATTCTGGGGTTCGTCTTCGCGGTAGTCACGGCGGTGCTGCTGTATTCGCTGCAACAGACGCCGCTGTATGAAAGCGTGGCCACGCTGGAGATCGACAACCAGGTGCAGATGTTCGAGGTGGGCCAATCGGGTTTGCAATTCGACAACCGCAACTTCGACACCGTGCTGACCACGGAGATGCAGTTGATGGATTCGCCGGCGATCGCCCAGCAGGTCATTCGGGAGCTGCGGTTGGATCAAAATCCGGATTTCAACCCTGCCCTGCGGAAGCAGGGCTCCGGGGGCGGGCTGGCTGGCGTTCCGGCGAGCGATGGAGCGAGCGCCGCGGGCCAGGAAGCTGGAGCGGATCTGGCGCCGGCGCTGCCGGGCCTGAGCGTGCGCCGCCAGCCCGAAACCTACCTGATCGAAGTGCACTATGTGAGCACCAATCCGCAATTGGCCAGCGCTATCGCCAACAGCGCCGCCCAGGCTATTGTGCAGCAGGGCTTCCGCAGCCGGTACCAGAACGCGGCCGAGCTGTCGAAGTGGCTGTACAAGCAGCTCGAGGAACTCAAGGCCAAGATGGAGCGGGCGCAGGAGAGGCTGCGGGCATTCGAAAAAGAGTACAACGTGGTCAACCCGGAGGACCGTACGAACATCCTCAACGTGACGCTGCAGAAGCTGCAGGAGAGCTTGACGATGGCGCAGGCTGAGCGGTTGAGGAAAGAGTCGGCCTTCAAGTCCGTGGAGAACGGAAACCTGGAATCGCTGACGATCTCCGATCAGGGTGAGCCGCTGATGCGGCTGGCCGAGAGGCTGGAGAGCCTGCAAACGCAGTTGGCGGAGGCGGCGGCGCAGTATGGCCCGAATCATCCCGCCTACAAGAGGGTGGAAGCGCAGATCACGCGGGTGCAGTCACTCCTCGAACTCAACAAGCAGAAAGTCACCAAGCGTCTGAAAGCGGACTACGACCAGGCCGTCGCCCGCGAAAACGCCCTGGCCGAAGCCGTGGCCAAACAGAAAGAGGAAGTGGAGCGGCTGAGCGGACGGGCGGCGGAGTACGGCATTTTGAAGCGCGAGGTCGACTCGCAGACCAAGCTGTACGATGAGCTGCTCCGAAAGATCAACGAGGCGATCATCAACGGCAGCATCAAGGCCACCAACCTGCGGCTGGCATCCCTGGCGACGCCGGGAAGCACGCCGGTCTATCCCAAGGTCAAGCTGAATGTGCTGCTGGCGCTCCTGCTGTCGACCACGCTGGCGGTGGGTGTGGCGTTGGGATCGGACTACCTGGACCGCACATTGCGCAGCGGCGAGCAGGTGGAGCAGTGGCTGAGCGTGCCGGTGCTGGCCAACCTGCCGCGCGTGCCGGGCAAAAGAATCCCCTCGCTGCTGCTTGGGGTGACGCCCGAGGATGGCGAAGAGGGGGGATCGAGAGCGCTGGCCAAAGCCGGCATGCCGCTGACCGAAGCCCTGAACATGCTGCGGACCAGCGTGCTGCTTTCTGCGCCGGCGCAGGGGCTGAAAATGGTGCTGGTGGCGAGCGCCGCGCCCGCCGAGGGCAAGAGCACCGTCGCCAGCGGTCTCGCCCTGGCCCTGGCGCAGCAGCTCCAGAATGGGCACCGCGTGCTGCTGGTTGATTCCGACCTGCGGCGGCCGACCATCCACAATATCTTTGGACTCTCGAACCGGGTGGGGCTCTCGACCATACTGGAAGGCCAGAGCACGCTGGCGGAGAGCGCCCTGCCTTGCCCCAGCGCGCCGAATCTGATGGTTCTGCCCGCCGGCCCCAGCCCGCGCTACTCCAGCGAGCTGCTGACCATGCACATGGCCAAGGTGCTCGAAGACATCCGCCAGGAATTCCGGTATACGGTGATCGATTCGGCGCCGCTGCTGATTTGCGCCGACAGCACGATCTTGAGCACGATGGCCGACGGGGTGCTTCTGGTAGCCCGGGCTGGAGAGACGCCGCGCGACGCCGTGTTGGCGGCGCTGCGCCAGCTCCGCCGCGTGCGCGCCAACATTCTGGGCCTGGTGCTGAACCAAGTCCGGCTTCCGGACACGCCCGGCTACGGCGGCTATTACAGCAGCTACTACTACAGCAAACCGCCAGACGAAGAAGAGGAGTAACACTGGCCGAGTGCAGGACGCGGCACGGGGTTACGTGCCCGGGGCGAACGGGTCGCGGTCCCATCGTGCCCGACGGACTGACTTCGGAGCGCGGGACAGGATCGTTTCGGCGCCGGCTTTGAGCCAAGCGCCAGAAAGGGAGTTCCTTGAAGTGGATCTGTCGAAACGGTATCAGACTGACAGCGAAGTGGCTTTTCAGAAGCTGGGTGAGGAAACCGTGCTGGTGCATCTCGCCACCGGACGTATTCATCACACCAACACGACCGGCTCGCGTATTTGGGAGCTGCTGGAGTCCGGGCAGTCGCTAGGCGAGATTCTGGCGACGCTGCGGGATGAGTTCGACACGCCGCCGGGACAGTTGGAGAGCGAGGTTGAGAAATTTGTGGAGCAGTTATCGGGCGAGAAAATGGTGACCTTGCGGGGAGAAACGGCTTGATTGAGACCGCGGCCACAACGCGGGTCCAAACACAGGCGTGGCAAGGCTGGATCCGCGCCGGCTCTGGTTTTCCTCCCGGCCAGGCGCCATCGGAACCCGGGCGGCTGGAGCTGGGCGCGGCGGTTTTTTCGCTGCCCGAGCTGCCCGCAGCAAAGACGACGAGCTGGGCACGAGCGGACGGGCGCTTCGGCATTTTCAGCGGCTTCCTGTTCAATCGCCGCGAGCTGGCCCGCGAGTTGCGCCTGGAGACGGACGACGCTGGCTCCGGCCTGCCTTCGCCAGCCGAAATGCTCCTGGCGGGCTATCGCCGGTGGGGCTGCGATGTGGTCAAGAAGCTGGAAGGGTCCTTTGCTTGGGCGGTTTGGGACCAGCCGAATGATCTGCTGCTCTGCGGCCGGGATGCTGTCGGCTGGCACCCCTTCTATTACTCCCTAGTCGGCGAGGAGCTGATCTTCTCCTGGGATTTCCAAACTGTCCGCCGCCATCCGCGAGTCTCTCACGACTTGAACCGGGTGGTGCTGGCCGAGCATTTGACCCACCATTTGACCGACCCGCAAGAGACCTTCTTCGACGGCATCCGTCGCTTGCCCAACGGCTACGCACTGCGGTTTGCCCGCGGACGCTGCGATGTATTTCGTTATTGGGACCCGGTGCCGGTGGCCGGACCGGTACGCTGGGTCACGCCCGAGGAATTGACCGAGTTTCCCAACTTGCTGCGGAAGGCCGTCGAAGGGGCCATGGACTGCGGCGGCGGACGCGTCGGCATCTTGCTGAGCGGTGGCCTGGACTCCGTCAGCGTCGCCGCCTTCGCCGCCGAAGTCGCCGCCGAACACGGCTGGCCCGCCCCGCGGGCTTATTCCGTTGTCTTCCCCGACCAGGCTTTCGAACGGCCTGTGCAGGAGCGCGTGGCCGAGCGCCTGGGCTTTTCACAAGTCTTTGCGAACATTGCGGACTACGCGGAAGGGCCCGGGCTCCTTCGCCGTGCGCTGGCTCCAGCCGCGGCTTACCCCTCCCCGCCCGCCTTCGTTTTTGCGCCCCCATTTCTGGATCTGCTGAGGCTGGCCGGCTCCGAAGAGCGAGAGGTGACGCTGACCGGCAACGGCGGCGATGAGTTGCTCACGGTGACGCCGGCTTGGGTCGCCGACCTGATGCAGTCAGGCGACTGGGCCGAGCTGGCTCGCCAGGTGAAAATGGTGCTGCGGTACTGGCAGGTCCAGGTCCCGATCCATCGGACGCTGAGCCACATATTCTGGACGCAGGGCATTCGGGCGCTGCTGCGCGACTGGGTGTGGAAACATGCGCCGGCACTGGCTCGGCCTTTCCGGCGGAGGCTGCTGTCCCAGGCGGTGCCGTCCTGGATCATTCCGGACCCGGCTCTGCGCCGGGAGCTGATCTCACGCTTTGAAGAGAGGTTCGAAAAGGACATCCGTCAGGACAGCTTTTATGTGGCCCACTTGAACATGTATCTGCTGGATTCTTATTCGAACATGGTCCAGGAGGAACAGTTCTATCGGAACCTGGGAACCGGGACCTTTACGTTGCATCCTTACTGGAACCCCCCGCTGGCTGATTTTTTGCTTAGGGTTCGACCGGAGATCTTGACCGCCGGAGCACAGTCCAAGAGCCTGATCCGGAGTATGCTGGTCCAGTGGTTTCCTGAGTTGGAGTTCGAGAGGCAGAGGAAGGTCATCTCGTCGGATTTCGCGAAAGCGGTTTTCCAGCAAGAGCTTCCGAAGCTCTGGGCGGAACTGGGCGGTCCGCGCCGGATGAGGGAGTTGGGGCTGGTCGAACCGGACCGCTATCAGAAGGCACTCTCGCCTCGCATGAAATCGGACACCATGAGGGATCTTAACGAAGTCTGGCACGGGGCCAGCATCGAGGCCTGGATTCGCTTGCACGGCTAGTGTGCCGCCCTAGCGAGGCAAGGGAGAGCCCTAGGACTTCTGGACCTTTTGAACTGCTTGCGCGGCAAGCGCTTTCGTATTACACTGTACGTTCGCGGATAAGTTAAGGAGACTCCATGGCGCAGAAAGATGAGAACTTGCCCGTTAACCGGAAGCAGGCTTGGTCAACGCCCACCCTTTCGTTTGACGGCGAGCTAGGTGATTTTGTGCAGGGAACCCGGAAGCCGCCCACCATTACGGGTGAGCCGGGCGATAGCGGTCACAGACCCAGCGGTGGGCCGGGCGCTTGAGTGATGGGGGCGCCTGGAGCCGACGCAACCCGGGCGCTTCTGCTGGAGTCCGCCGCCGGGAACTCCTAGACACGGGGCGAAAGCGCCACGTGCTGTATATCAATGTCTTCAATCCGTCTCCTTGTCCGGCAGGAACCGTTTGTCTTCCCCCCCGAAATTGAGCGTGATCCGCGTCTGGACCGCTGGGTAGATCCAGTAGGCAGAGAGTGTGGCTTCAGCCTCGAGCGGGACGGCCAGCACTGGATCTGTATCTACCAGCTTGGCGCATTCATCGTCCAGCCGGGCTACTCGGAGGTGCTCGGTTTTCCGGATGCGGGTGTGGAGACGGAGCGCTTCCAGGACGTATTCTTCCGCCTGGTGGCGCCGTGGCTCATCAATCGAAAAGTCTGGGATTGCCTGCATGCGAGCGCCGTGCTCTCCGGCTCCGGGGTAGTGATCTTTTGTGGCCCCTCGGGACGCGGGAAGTCGACGCTGGCGCGGGCCTGCGCCGAGCGCGGGGCGGCGCCTTACGCCGACGACGCCGTTCCGTTCTTAATCCGGGATGGTGTGCCTTTGGCGGCGCACATCCCGCACCGGCTGCGGCTTCGCGATCCGGCCGCTTCCTGGTTCAACGACGCGCCGCGGCCTTCCTGGAATGGGAACCGCAACGGTGAAATCCTTTACGATCTCGAAGGAAGCTTGCGTCCCATTTCCGCGATTTACTGGCTGGAGCGGAGGTCGGACGCTGGTGAACACCCGGTTCCATTGGTCGAGCGAATTTCGACCTCGGAAAGCTTTCGGCTGTTGCTGGCCGAGGCTTACTGCCTCACGCTGACCGACGGAGCGTGCAACCGGAAGATGGTAGACAACTATCTGGCGCTGGCCAGGCTCGCATCGGTATTCCAGCTTTCGTTCGCTTCGGGCCGCGAGCAGATCCCTGCCGTCCTGGATTGCCTCGAGCAGAACCAGAAGCAACTGATGAACGCCTGAACCCGCCACCCAGGCGGCAAAGGGGCGCTACCGCAGCCATGCCGAACGCGAGCTTTTTCACCCGCTTTCACCTGTTCGTTGTCAGGGGTTTCTTCGACGCCGCGGCGTGCGCGGCGCTTCGGGCCCAGATGCAGACGGCCGCCGGCCGGGCAGCGCCAGTCTGGGTTGGCGACAACCCCTCGGTCGTGAAACCCACGATCCGCAAAGCGAAGCTGACCGAGCTTCCCGGGGAGACGGTATCCGACACCACCTCCCGGCTGCTGGCCCTCAAGCCGCAACTGGAACAACACTTCGGCCTGACGCTGCAGGGCTGCCAGCCGCTCCAGTTCCTGACTTACCGCGTGGGAGACTTCTACCGATGGCATACCGATGGCGCCAACGAGTCGGACGGGCGCGCGGTCTTAACCGCACGGCGGGTCTCGACGGTCATCTTCCTGAACAGTGAAGCGGAGGAGCCACACGAGGGCGCTTACTGCGGCGGGTCGCTGGCCTTTCACGAGTTGATGAATCATCCGCGCGGCGGCTCCCTCGGTTTCCCCTTGATCGGCGAGGAGGGTTTGCTGATTGCGTTTCCCCCCAGCCTCCCCCACGAGGTCACTCCGGTGACTCACGGCGAACGCTACACGATCGCCACATGGTATTTTTGAGAGGCATCCGGGCGGACCGAGGCCCGACCGACTTCTGCGATGAGCGACGCCGGCTTTGCCACGAATAAGTACGCGGTGCTGCGCGCCCTGGTGAAGAACCCGACGCTGGCCTCCTGCTACAAGTACGCCATGCGGGCGGCCGAAAACGGACGGATGGACCAGGGCGATTCGCAGGTGCCAGGCACGCCCTCGGCCTACGGCGACCCCATGATGGAAACGCTGCTGGAGAAGCTAGTGCCGGAAATCGAGCGGGCGGTCGCGCTGGCTGTATACCCAACCTACTCTTACTTTCGCGTCTACAAGCGCGGCGACGTACTTAAGAAGCATACCGACCGGCCGTCGTGCGAGATCAGCTTGAGCGTCAATCTGGGATGCCAGGCGGAGCGCCCCTGGCCGCTGTGGATCGAGGGCCCCGGCGGCGCTTCTCCAATCAGCCTGGAGCCGGGCGACGCCGTGCTCTACCGGGGCATCGAATGTTTTCACTGGCGGGAGGCGTTTGCCGGCGAGCACGCCGTACAGCTTTTCCTGCACTACGTGGACCGCAACGGCCCGCACGCCGAATGGAAGTTTGACAAGCGGCCTGGGCTGCGGTCGTTTCTGAACCGCAGCGCGCCCGCGTAGCGGCCAGGCAACTCGTTTCGGTAAGTGCTTTGCCGAGCTGGAAATCTGTAACAGCAACGGTGGTGGCGGCGAACCCAGCCCCGAGTGCGGCGGCCGAAGCGTCGAGCGCGCCGAGGTGCGAGCGAAGGCCTTCCCGCCTCGCGCCGGCCGCGGTAGCGGCGCTGGTTTCTGCGGTTCTGATCGGCGTGTCGCAAACGTTTGCCTGCCATCCCGACGAAGGCTTTCATCTGGTGGCCGCGCACCTGATCAACGCGGGCAAGAAACCGTATCTCGATTTCTTCTACCAGCACGCGCCGCTGTTTGCCTACTTGAACGCGGGATGGATGCGGCTGGCGGGCGAGAGCTGGCGCAGCGCGCACCTGTTCTCCGCGCTGCTGGCGATCGGGTCCATTCTCCTGGCGGCTAATTTCGTCTTTGACCGCCTGCCGGATCAGGCGTGGCGGCCCGCGGGCGCTGCGGCCGCCGCCCTGCTGGCAGGACTTCACTTGCTGGTGATTGAGCAGTGCACGGTCGGCTTGGCTTATGGCCTATGCCTGTTCTTGCTCGTGGCGGCATTCTGTCTGGCAGTGGAGGCAGTGGACAGGCGCTCGTGGGCTTGGCCGTTCGGGGCGGGCCTCGCGGCCGGGGCGGCAGCGTCGGCATCGCTGCTGGCGGCGCCGGCAGGAGTGGTGCTGCTGGCATGGCTGATGCGGCGCAAGAGCAACGATGGCCGGCTGCGCCGGATGCTCTTGTTTGCCGCGGGAGGGATGATTCCCTTTCTCCCTTTGCTCTGGCTCGCGGCGCTAGCGCCTCGCCAGACGCTGTTTGACGTCATCGAGTACCACCTCTTCTATCGGCCGGCGAGCCCAGCAGCGGCCGTCCATGACCTCAAGGCGCTGATCGGACTGGTTGATTCCTCCCAGGGCGCGTTGCTGGTCTTGCTGGCCTGCCTTGGACTGCTGTTTGTCGCCGGACAAAAGGACTGGGAGCCGCGGCGGCGCGCGGAGTTCCGCCTTTGCGCCTGGCTAGTGGGAAGCATCGGAGCATGGGCAGCGGCCGCCCGTCCGACTTTTTCGTCATACTTTGTGCTGGTGGTCCCGTTTATGGCGATTCTGGCAGCGATAGGGGTTTACGCCATCGGCAGCCGGGTCGCAACATCGCTGCGTCCCGCATGGCTGGTCGTGCCCCTGGCCGGGATTTTCGCGCTGCCCACGGCCAGGGTCCTGGTGAGCCACTACCGGCATCCGCAGTTTTTCTGGCGGGAGATTGACGCCATCGCGCGGGAGGTGAACCGTGTGACGCCGAAGGACGGGCGGGTGTGGAGCGACGAGTTCGTTTCCTTTGCCGCGCGGCGCTCCCCTCCGGAAGGTCTCGAGAACTACAATTCGCAGTACCTGCGGGTGCCTCCCGCTCTCGCCGCCTCTCTGCACGTCGAGCCGCTCGATCAGCTCGAGGCGCAACTGGCGGCGGCCCGGTTCGATACGGTCGTGACCTGCCAAAGCGACGCCGCACTGGCGAAACTGGACTGGCCCCGCGCTTACGCGCGGCGGGAGACGGCGGCTGGCTGCTACATCTTCTCGGACAAAGTCGCTCGCTAACGTGAAGACAGTGGCCACTCCAACTCCGGTGCTCAGGGAAGCCTCCAGCGCGATTGTGCCGGCGGGACACGTTTTCCTGGCGGAAAACCACGACTACGCTTATTACCTCTGGCGCGAGCGGGGCATCAAGGACAGGATCCTGGTTCACGTCGACGCCCACCACGACCTGTGGTGGATTCCGGAGAAAGGCTCTCCTTCTATCGCCAATTTTCTCTGCCAGGCACTGCGGGAGAATCAGGTGCGCGAGTTGGTTTGGGTCGTGCCTGACCCGACCTGGGAAAGCCGAAGGAGTCGTCGCCCACTGCTCAGTCATTTGAAAGAACTGGCCCGGAAATACCCGGGGGGGCAACAACCAGTCGAGGTGACGGAGGACGCGATCTCCACGGTCCTTCTCGGCAAGCCACTGCGGATTTGCCCGCTCGCCACGCTGCCAAAGTTTGCAGAAGACGTTCTGCTGGACATCGACACCGATTTTTTCGTGATCCCGCGGGTCAGCTTTCGAGACTGGGACACGCACTCACAACTTCCCTGGTGCTGGCCGGAGGAGCTGGTGACGCGACTGGGTGCGGCGGGTCTGCAAGCCGAGATGGCGACCATCGTCTACTCGGTCGAAGGCGGCTACACCCCGCTGAAATGGAAATATCTCGGGGACGAGATGGCGCTGCGGCTGCGAGATGCCCGAGACGAAGAGACGATGCGCGGGATGCGGCTGCTGCGGGAAGCGGCGGTGGCGGCTCATCACGGCGAGCCGACGGCCGCCGAGCAACTCTATCAACAAGCGGAGCAACTGCTGCCGGCCTCGGCGGCGCCGCCGTTCCACTTGGCGCAGCTTTATGTCGAAACGGGCCGCCTCGACGAAGCTCGAAGTTTCTATCGGAAGGCCCTGGCGATTGATCCCTCTTACCGAACGCCGTACAAC
>DASQHK010000259.1:0-7926 GCA_035632135.1 Bryobacterales bacterium | reverse complement strand
GTAAAACCTACGATGACCGGCGCCGGCGAGCTGCTTTCGGTCACCCAGGAGCGCGCCGGCTGGCAAACCGTTTCCTTGCGCCTGGTCCGGCTCGAAGAGGGCCACAAGCACGTCGTCTCCCAGCCGGAAGAGGAGCTGGCGCTGGTGATGCTCGGCGGACGCGCCGCCGTCGAGTCCGGCGAACAGCGCTGGCCCGCGCTGGGCGGCCGTGAAAACGTTTTCTCCGGCATGCCCCACGCGCTGTATCTTCCCGTCGGAACGGAGCGCGTCGAGATCGAGGCCCTGACCGGCGCCTGCGAGGTGGCCGTGTGCGGGGCGCGCGCCAAGCGCCGCTTCCCGGCCTCGGTCATCGAGCCCTCGGCCGTCGAGGTCGAAATCCGCGGCGGCGAGAACGCCACACGCCAGATCAACCACATCCTGAAGCCTGAATTTCCCGCCGACCGTCTTCTGATAGTCGAGGTCTACACGCCCAGCGGTAATTGGTCCTCCTACCCGCCGCACAAGCACGACGTGCATAACCCTCCCGGCGAAGTAGATCTTGATGAGATCTATTTCTACAAGATATCGCGCCCCGAAGGCTACGCGATCCAGCGCGTCTACACCCGCGACGGCTGGCGCGACGAGACCATCACGGTACGCGACAACGAGGTGGTGCTGATTCCCGAGGGCTACCATCCGGTGGTCGCCGCCCACGGCTACGATTGCTACTACCTGAATGTGCTGGCCGGCTCAGCCCGCTCCATGGCCGCCACCGACGACCCCGACTACGCCTGGGTCCGCAGCCAATGGCGCAACAAGGACCCGCGCTTGCCGCTGGTCCATTAAGCGCACTGTGAAGATCCGCTTGGCAAACGCTCCGGTGAGCTGGGGCATCATGGAGGTCGCTGGCTGGAGCCCGCCGCTCCCCTACACCACGTTTCTCGACGAGCTGAAGAGTGCCGGTTACGACGGCACCGAGTTAGGCCCCTACGGCTACCTGCCCACCGATCCGCAGACGCTTAGCGCCGAGCTGAAGCGCCGCTCGCTGACCCTGACTTCCGCCTTTGTCCCTCTGCGCCTCAAGCAACCCGGCATCGATTTGGAAGAAGTCCGCAAAGTCGGGACCGTGCTCCAGGCTCTCGGCGCGCCCTTCTTGGTCCTCTCGGACGCCCTCTGGACCGAGCGCGAGGCAGTCGCCGGCCGCGTCGCGCAAAGCGGCGTGCGGCTCGGCGACTCCGACTGGAAGACCGTGGGCGCCAACGTCCGCGCCGTTTCCGGGCTCGCCTCGAGCCTCGGCCTGCGTTGCGCGTTTCACCACCACGCCGGCACCTACATCGAGACCCCGGGCGAGGTGGCCCGCCTGCTCGAGCTGACCGGCGTCGGCCTATGTCTTGATACAGGGCACTACGCTTATGCCGGCGGCGACCCGGTGGAGGCTGTTCGCGGCTTCGGCCCTCGCATCGAGTACCTGCATTGCAAGGACGTGGATCCGGTGCGCCTGCGCGCGGCCAACCTGGCGGGGCTGAGCTTTCTCGACGGCGTCCGCGCGGGGGTGTTCTGCGAGCTGGGAACCGGCTGCGTGCGGTTTCGTGAGCTGCTCGACGGGCTGGAAAGGATCAGCTATGACGGCTGGGCCGTGGTCGAGCAGGACATCGATGCGGGGAAGGCGGCAACCGGAGCGGGCCTCAAGAGCGCGCGGGCCAGCCGCGAATATCTGCGCTGGCTCGGCCTCTAGCTATGCCTCACCAATATCTTCATTCCAGATTTCCGGGTGCGTGGCGATGTAGCCCGCCAGCATCTCAATGCATTCCTCGGAGCGCAGATCGATTACGGTGACGCCGTTCTCGCGCAGCCACTCCAGGCCCCCGGAGAAATTCACCGACTCACCGGCCACCACCGTCCCGATGCGAAACTGCCGTACTAAGCCGCTGCAATACCAGCAGGGCGCGAGCGTGGTGACCATGATTTTGTCGCGGTAGCTGCGCTGCCGGCCCGCCTTGCGGAAGGCATCGGTCTCGCCGTGCGCCGAAGGGTCGCCCTCCTGCACGCGCCGGTTGTGGCCGCGGCCGAGCAGGTTTCCTTGCCGGTCAAACAGCGCCGCGCCGATGGGGATGCCGCCCTCGGCCAGTCCCTGGCGGGCCTCCTCGATCGCCACGCGCAGCATGGCGGGATAATCGGGTTTCTGCGGCATGGCCTCTATGGTAGCGAAGCGGCGCGGCCGCCTGTGGTAGAACTAAGGGTGCATTGCAGGGGGTAGCCGTTTATGACCCGACGACTCACCACGGCGCAGGCTGTCATTGCATTTCTGAAGCAGCAGCACGTCGAGCGCGACGGGGTCGAGCGTCCGTTTTTCGCCGGCTGTTTCGGCATTTTCGGGCACGGCAATGTGGCCGGCATCGGCCAGGCGCTCCAGCAAGACCCGGATTTCCGCTACTACCTCTGCCGCAACGAGCAGGCCATGGTACACACCGCCGCCGCCTTCGCCAAGATGAGCAACCGGCTGCGGACGCTGGTCTGCACCACCTCCATCGGCCCCGGAGCCACCAACATGATCACCGGCGCGGCTGCGGCCACCATCAACCGCGTACCGGTATTGCTGCTACCGGGTGACATCTTCGCCCGCCGCAACGTCGCGCCGGTTTTGCAGCAGCTTGAATCACCGGCCTCGCAGGACGTATCGGTGAATGATTGCTTCCGGCCGGTCTCGCGCTACTGGGACCGCATCAGCCGGCCCGAGCAGATCGTGACGGCGCTGCCCGAAGCGATGCGCGTGCTGACCTCGCAGGCCGACACCGGCGCGGTCACCCTCGCCATGCCGCAGGACGTGCAGGCGGAGGCCTTTGATTTTCCGGCCGGGCTTTTTGAGAAGCGCGTGCGGACGATCCAGCGCCCTCGCGGCGACGCGGAGATATTGCGCCGCGCGGTGGAGTGGATTCGGGGCGCGCGGCGCCCGCTGATCATCGCCGGCGGCGGCGTTATTTACTCCGAGGCGACCGAGGCGCTGGCGAGCTTCGCCGCGCAGACCGGCATTCCGGTGGCGGAGACGCAGGCGGGCAAGGGCGCGCTGCGCTACGATCACGAGTGCGCGCTGGGCGCGATGGGAGTCACCGGGACGCCCAGCGCGAACATCGTCGCTCGCGAAGCCGACCTGGTCATTGGCATCGGCACCCGCTACAGCGATTTCACCACCGCCTCCAAGACCGCGTTTCAGAATCCCGAGGTCCGCTTCCTCAACATCAACGTCGCCGAGTTCGATGCTTATAAGCACGCGGCGCTGCCATTGGTGGCCGACGCGCGCGTGGCGCTCGGCGAGCTGGCGCAGGCGCTGGCGGGCTACCGCGTCGACGCCGAATACCGGGCGCGCATCGAGCGCTTCCGCGCCGAGTGGGAGCGCGAGGTGGACCGCATTTATCACAAGCGACATGGCCCGCCCATCAGCCAGGGCGAGGTGATCGGCGTAGTCAACGACGTCTCGCGGCCGCGCGACGTGGTGGTTTGCGCGGCCGGCAGCCTGCCGGGCGATCTGCACAAGCTCTGGCGCACGCGCGACCCGAAGGGCTACCACCTCGAATACGGCTACTCGACGATGGGCTACGAGATCGCCGGCGGGCTGGGGATCAAAATGGCCGATCCCGAGCGCGAGGTTTACGTGATGGTCGGGGACGGCTCCTACCTGATGATGGCGCAGGAGATCGTCACCTCCATCCAGGAGGGCGTGAAGCTCAATATCATCGTGCTCGATAATCACGGCTTCTCCTCGATTGGCGGCTTGAGCCGGGCCTGCGGCAGCGGCGGCTTCGGCACCGAGTACCGCTACCGCAGCAACGGCTCGCTCGACGGCGAGCGCCTTCCGGTCGATTTCGCCGCCAACGCCCAGAGCCTGGGCGCGTGCGCCGTGCGGGCCCAAACGCGCGAGCAGCTCGGGGAAGCGCTCGATCGGGCGCGCGCTCACGACCGCACTTCCGTCGTCGTGATCGAAACCGACATCGACGAGCGTGTTCCCGGCTATGAATCGTGGTGGGACGTGCCGGTGGCCGAGGTCGCCGAGATCGAAGCGGTGCGGGCGGCGCGCAGCGCTTACGCCGAAGCGCGAAAGAAAGAGCGGTACTACCTCTAATGGAAGTCGCCATCCTCGGCCGTATTGGATATGACCTATACTCAGAGGAGCCGCACGTCCCGCTGGCCCGGGTGCGGCGCTTCTCGCGCTACCTCGGCGGCTCGAGCGCCAACATGGCCGTGGGTCTGGCGCGGCTGGGCGCCAAAGTCGGCATGGCAGCGGCGCTCGGCGACGACGCGCTCAGCCAGTTCCTGCTCGACTTCCTGCGGGCGGAAAAGGTCGATACCACGCACGTCAAAACCGTTCCCGGCTTTCTTCCCTCGCTGTGCCTGACCGAGGTCTCGCCGCCCGACCGTTTTCCCCAGGTTTTTTACCGCCGCGATCCCGCCGACGCGCAGCTCGATCTGGGGCCGGACGATCTCGACTACCTGGCCTCCGGCCGCATGTTCATCACCAACGGCACATCGTTGTGCGCTTCGCCGTCGCGCGAATCGACTTACCTCGCCCTGGAGCGGGCGCGCAGCGCCGGGTGCCGCGTGGTGCTCGATGTGGACTACCGCTCCATGTCCTGGCGGCGGCCGGCCGAGGCGGGCCTGGCCGTGCGGCTGGCGCTGCCGCTGGTGGACGTGCTGATCGGCAACGACCTGGAGCTGAAGCTGGTGACCGGCGCCGATACGCTCGATGACGCGGTGGCGATGCTGCGCGAATCGAGCATTCCGATGGTCGTATCCAAACTGGGGCATCAGGGGACGCGCGTCTACGACGGCGATTCCGCGGTGTTCCTGGCGCCGTACAAGGTCGAGGTGGTTTCCACCATTGGAGCCGGGGACGGCTTCGCCTCCGGCTTCCTCTATGCCTTGCTGCGAGGCATGACGGTGGAGGAGTGCCTCCATTACGGCAACGCCGCGGCGGCGATTGTGGTGAGCCGGCTGAGCTGCTCGGAAGCCATGCCCACCCCGGCAGAGGTGGAGCAGTTGATCGAGGAGCAGAAGGCGCGCCTGAGCGTTTCGCGGTGACGCGAGGGATCCAACGTCCGAAAGCACGGTGTGACGCGAGGAAGCGGAGAAGGCCTAACCACGGCATGCACCAGACGACCCCAAAAAACCGGAGAGGGGGTGACGCGCCGTGCGGGCCGTCTACTTGAACACCGTCGAGGTTCCGATCAACTGCGCGAAGAAGTCGTAGCCGGCGTCCAGGCCGGGAGCGGTGAAGGTCGGCAGGTTTGCCACGGGCAGCGCGCCGAGCAGCAGTAGTCCGGTGAACTGAGCGGGCTGCTGGGGATTGCTGGCCGGCAGCGTGCTCAGAATGGCCGGCGGAATCGTGAAGGTTCCCGCCGCGTTCGGTGCGGTGCAAACCAGCGCGGCGGCGACGCCGGAGACGTTGTCGATGTTCGTGGCCAGAATGAGCATGCCCTGGCTCGCCGGGTCGCCACCGGTCCAAGTGAGAGTCGCGCCTTGCGAGCGATCCACCGTCAGCAGTTGCGCCTCGTTGGTCCAGGTCACGACCGGCGGCAAGGTAAGTTTCGCGGTGAACGAACCAACGTCGGCGCCGCCCGGCCCGGTGATGGTGTAGGAGCCTGGATCGAGGTAGAGGGGCGAGGAGGTCAGGCCGGGCAGCGGGAGGGATGATCCCAGCAGGCCGAAATAGGTCCCTGACGCGCCGCTGGCGGTCCGCGGAATGGATCGATTGCCGTTGGGCCCGCTGACGGGAAGCGCCGGGCCGGCGTCCAGAATCCGCGCGGTGGTGGGGATCACGGGAATGTTTCCGCCCAGCAAGCTGGTCACACTGATGCCGCTGGTGGAAAGGGTGGTGCAACTTCCTGCCGGCGGCAGCGCGGTGAGCGGATCGAAACGAAACTCGCCGCTCGGCTCGTCGGCGAAGATGCCGAGGCCGGCGTCGAGCGCCAGGCTGGTGAGCGTGGCGCTGGTGGGATCGAGCTGCAACTGGAGGCTGGCGCGCAGCAGGCTCAACACGCCCAGCTTGCCGCCGCGAATCGTATAGCGGCTAAACGGGTTGGCCGGGTCGGAGCACGGCGCGCCGTTGGGATCGATGGCCATGGTGGTCGCGTTGCCCGGCACGCCATTCACGCGGATCAGCACCGGCACGTAGCAGCCCTGCGGCGCGTCGGGCGGGATTCGAAAAATCACCTGGTCCACACCCGAAAACTGCGCGCTGCGCCCGTTGTAAAGCTTGTCGGTAACCGTTTTGTTGCCCACCAGAATGTCGACCGTGCCGGGCAGGTTGCCCACCGGCGGCGCCTGGTTGTCCGGGCCGCTGATCGGCCCGAGGCCCGTTCCCCAAGCCGTTACCACTTGGCCCGGCGTGGCCGAGTGGGTGGTTGAGTTGAGCGGCTGGTCTGTTTGCGAGTTGAAGTTGAAAAAAATGCCGGGCCCCGTTCCGCCGGAGTTGACCGTGAAGACGCCAAAGCCCGTGCTGGCCACTTGCGCCGTAACCGGCGCGCTGGCGCGGCCGTTGTAAGCGGCCGTGATTTGCACCTGGCCGGTGGGCGCGTTCGACGGCATGATGGCGTTGATCTGCGTCGCCACCGCTGCGAGCGGGATGGCATTCACAGTAGTCGACCCCTGTGTCACGGCGATTTGCACGCCCGCCAAATTTGTCTGGAGCGGAAATGCTGAGACCGAAACCAGCGTGGGCGGCCCGAGGTTGACGCCGAAGATGGTGAAGATCGATCCCTGCGCGATGGCCCCGCCGGGCAGGTCCGCGGGCTTGAAACTAGCGGCGTTGACGATGCCGCCGGCGCTGATTGCCGGCGTCGCGCCCGGCTGTGCGGTGATTGTCAGCGTCACCGCGATGGTGACCGAGGAGGTCTGTAGCACCGCTCCCGACGACTGGCTGGCTGCGGCCGCCTGCGACACCTGGATCTGCCCATTATAGGTTCCGGCGATCAGCCCGACGCCTCTGGCCGTTGCCGTGATCGTCACCGCCGCGCCGGTGGAGGCGCCCGCGGCCGGCGATACGGAAAGCCACGGCTGGCTGGTGGCGATCTGGAAGTTGAGCGTGCCGCCGCCCGAGTTGCTGACCGTGAAGGTCTGCGGCGGCGGGTCGGAGCCGTAGGCCGAGCCGAAGTTCAGAGTGGAGACGGAAACGCCGATGGCCGGGCCGCCGGTGGCCTGGCCGCTGCCGGTGAGCGTGATGACCGTTGTGAGATGCGCAGGGTCGTTGCTGGTGATAATGAGGCTGGCGGTCTGGGGGCCGGCGGCGCTCGGCTGGAAACGGGCGGTGATCGACTGCTGCCCGTTGGCCGCTACGTTGAACGGAACGGCCGGCGCGGTGAAGGTGAATTGCGTGCTCGAGACCGAGATCGCGGTGACCTTCAATACGGTGACGCTGGAGTTGGCGATGGTGAGGGGGAGGTCCTTCGTCTGCCCCACGGACACGGCGCCGAAGTCGAGGCTGGCCGGAGTCACGCTGATCACCGCCGGCGGCCCGCTCACCGTTGCGATGATGGTCCCGGTCACGCCGCTGTTGATGCGAGTGCTGGCCAGCCGCAGCGCGATGTAATACCAGGCTCCCGCCTGGATGGATGTACTGGTAATATTTACGATCTTGGGAGTGCCCGGCCCCTCGGCGCGGGCGTCGGCCGTGACGCCACCCGCGGAGCTGACCACGCCCATCGACGCGCGCACATACAGGTCGATGTCGGCCGAGGACGACGTATCGGTGCGCACCTGCAGGCCGGTGGAACCAGCCGGCACAAAGACTCGATAGCTGTACGTTCCGGTGTAGCTGCCATTCAGCGTGGCGGTCCCGTTGAACAGCGTGGGTGAATTTACGCAGCCGAACCCGAAGTTGGTCGCTGCTCCCGGGCTGAGCGTCGCTTCGTTCGCGGAGTTCGCGCTGTCGAAAGCAACGCTGATCATGCCGGTGGC
>DASQHK010000258.1:0-12014 GCA_035632135.1 Bryobacterales bacterium | reverse complement strand
GCCAGGCGAGCGCCGCGATGTCGTGGTCTTTCGATCCGAGTCCTGGCGGCCATACGCCGATGACGTTTACCGACACCAGCCCGGTGGGGGCGGGGTCGTACGGGTTGATGTTCAACGTGTCGAATAACGCCACGGCGGCCAACACCTCCATAGCCCCTCCGACCATCAACCTGTCCGGACAAGGCTGGGCAAGCGGGCCGGCGGCGAGCCAGCGTCTCTTGTACCAGGTCCAGTTGCAGCCGCAGACCGGCACGAGCCAAGTGGGCGGCTTTCTGGCGTTCAATGCCCAGGCCAACGCAGGCGGCGACATCGGAGCGCCGCCCACTGTCGCCAGGCTGTTCCCGAACGGCGCTCTCGAGGCAACGCAGTTTGAAGCGGCGAAGAGCACGCCAATCGCGGCCGTGCAATCCGGGGCCGGCACAGGCGGCAGTTGCACCACGGAGGTGAACCTCGGCAGCTCCGACATGTCCGGCCGCTTGTATCTGACCACCGGCGCCTCCGGATGGGCTGCCGGCACGCAGTGCATCCTCACGTTTGCCAACGGACTGAGCGGCTGGGCCACGCTGACTCCAGCCAATGCTGTGACGGCGGCGGCCATGAGTTCGCGGCAAGTCTACGTAGGCGGAGGCGGGGTGGGCAGCAATCAGTTTACCGTCAACTTCGGATTGGCTGACATCGCCTCCACCGCCTACTCGTTCAACTGGCACGCCATCGGGAACTACTGAGGACCGCCGTGCTATACTGACGCCGTTCCAACCGCATCCGCTCACCGGGGAGTTCCTGGCGGCTGGAACGGCGCTGGCGCCTTCGGGATGGCCCGCTGTTCTCTGTTGTCCAATCCGCTCGTGGTGGGTTCGGGCCTTGTCCTGCTGCTCGCGGGCCGCTGGATCTGGGTGGCCGGCCTGGGCGACTACGGCTGGACGTATGAGTTCGCGCGCCGCCTCGCGCTGGGGCAGGTTTTCTATCGGGATTTCCTATCGCTCTACGGGCCGCTGAGCCATTACACGCTGGCCGGGCTGATGGTGTTGCTCGGCAAGCACCTTTTCCTTTTCAACGTTCACCTCTGGCTTTCGTGGGCGCTGGAACTGGGCGTGGGGCTGGCCGTGCTGGCCGGGCTTGGCGCGCGGCGATCCACACAGACGACAGGCGTGTCGCTGGCGGCCGTGATGTCGTGCCCGATCTTCACACCCGGCCACGCCTTCAACTACCAGGCGCCGTTCCTGGCTGGCATCACAATTCTGTGCATTTTCAAGGCCCGGCGCGGGCGAGGGAAGCTGTGGGCGGCCCTGGCGGGCGCGGCAACGGCGTTGTGCGTTTACGACAAGCAGAACGTCGGCCTCATCATGGCGCTGCTGACGCCGTTCTTTTTCGAACTGCCGGAGGCGGCCGTTTATGCGGCCTCCGGGCTGGCGGCGTTTGGGGCGATATTTGCGTACTTCGCCGGACAAGCCGGGGCGTGGGAAGTGGCGCGCGAACTGTTCTTTGACGGCGCTGCGGCCAAGGGAGGACTGCTGATTCTGCTGGGGCGCGCCGTACCGAGGATCATCTTCCATCCGGACCTCCATGGACGGCGTTGGTGGGAAATGGCGGCCACGATCGCGGCCTATGCGGCGCTGTTCCCGCTGGCGCTCGGCGCGGCCCGGCGCGTGACACGCAACGCGGAGAACGATGCTGAAGAAGGCCGCAGCGGGCTGGGGATCGCGGCGCTGGTTGCGGCGTCCGCCGCCATAGCTCTCAGTTACGCGCCGACCGCAGCCATTGCAGCCCCTCGCTGGCCGCTGCATCCCTGGACCCTCCTTCTGGAGTGCACCTACATTTTCCTGCTTTTTCTCTGCGGCATCTGCCTGTGGCGGGGCGGCCTGCGGCCGGAGTGGCGGGCGGCGCTGGTGCTGATCCCGGCGATCGTATTCGCGCAGGAGGCCAGCAACCCGAATTTCCCCTATTCCGCGCCGCTGGCCATTCCCCTGCTGTGCGCTTTGCTGTTTCCGCGAGGAGTGACGCTCCGGCCAAGCGTCGCCGGACTCACCATCGCGGCCGTGCACCTGCTGGGCCTGAGTACGCTGGGTGCGGCTGCGTTTTCGAGCGCCTCCGGGTATCAGCGGACAGAGGCGCTGCCGGCGGCATCGCCGTTCTCCGGACTGCGGGCGTCGGCATTTTACGCCCAAAAGGTTCACGTTTTCTGGGACGAAGTGCGCCCCCGAATCGATAACCACTCGACCCTCTGGCTGACAGCCAACGGCGAGCCGTACCTGGCTTACGGGGGCCGGCCGGTTTACAACGCCCCGTGTTACACCTACGACAGTGTTCCCCTCCGTCTGGAAGGCCATCTGATCGAGACCTGGCGGAAGGACCCGCCCGAGATGGTTGTTCTCGATGAAGATTTTCATCCTGTGGCCGGCGCCCGGCTCTTGAACGCCGAATACATTACCAAGCACGTTCTTTCCGGCTACGTCGAGGTCTGGCGCAGCACCATCGTCCCGCAGGTTGGAGTATGGCGGCGCCAGTTGCCCCGGGAGGCCTGGATCAGCCGGCCGTCGAGTGAAGCGACGACCTCCGCGGTTCTTGAGGTGAAACAGACTTCGAGACGAGACCCGATGTCACGAAGGCTTTGTGGCCTTGATGACAAACGATTTCCAGAGGTGCGGCATCCGCCCGGCGCCACGCCATTCAAGATTGTCGAAGCCCGCCTCGTACAATAAGTGTGACAGCGTGCTGACGGACCAGAACTTGATGTGCCCGTAATCAAACAGCGGATTCCAGTGCCGGTCAAAGCCGCCAGTCAGGGCAATGACGAGGTTTTTCAGATAGCCATGGTAAGGGGTGCTGAGAATAAGGATTCCACCGGGCTTCAAGAGGCGGTAACAGTTTTTGACAAATTCGTGGGGAAGGAATACGTGCTCTATGACCTCGGTGCTGATTATAGCGTCGTACTGTCCCAGCCCCAGCATACTCACATCGCCGGTCGCATCGAGCCTTTCGAAATGAATTCCCGGCCAGGTTCGCCGCGCCAGTTGAATCCCGCTGGATGAGACATCCGCGCCCGTTAATTGCCAGCCCCGGTCGCGGAACGACGCGAGCATGGTCCCATTGCCGCATCCAAGATCCAACAGTGAGGCCCCGCGCGAGAGGTTGCGAAGGTAAGCGACGACCACCGGGCGTACGTAGGACTGGCTATAGGAGGGCCTTGGATCGCTCCATTCGTATTCCTGCGAAGCAGTGGCCGCAATCCCAGACGGCTTCGGGACGGGGCGACTCCGATAAGAGCGAAGAAAGTCAATTCCGATTGCAGCGGTGGCGATTACGGCTACCACTGCGATCGTCAAAGAAAACAGTGACCTTTTCACAACGTAAGACTATACCAACCAGGGTTGCATGGTGTCCGCGCATCGCGGGCGCCGAAGGCCATCGTCCATCCGGATATCCGTCGGCGCGGTAGGGAGCGGCGGCCACCGCGGCGGCGTTCCGATGGTGGCGCGAGATCGAGCGGCTGAATTGAGCATCGGCGGTGCGGTAGGGAGCGGCGGCCACCGCGCCTGCGTTCCGGTTTTTCAGCGGCGGGCTTCATCCTTCTTGGGATGGGGGTCGAGGTCGCAGCGGACTTCCGGATAGTCGCCGAGGATCGGGTAGCTCTCCCAGCCTCGCTGGCGAAGGGACGTGAGCGCGCGGATCAGAGCGGCGGTGACGCCATCGAGGGGCGAGAGCAGGCGCGCCGCCAGATTCAGGAGCCGATAGCGCATCCGAGGCCGCGCGGTGTGGAGCAGTTCGGGGTGCACCTGGAAGAGCAAGGGCATTAACCGGCGCCGGCCGCGCAACCGCTCGCGCAGTGTGGCGCCATCGAGGGGATGATAGTGAAACGCGCCGGCGTGGAAGTTGAGACGGAGGACCAGGCCATAATCACGGGCCAGGCGGTAGCCCAGTTCGGTATCGTCGTAGGGGGAATCGAGCAGCGCCTCATTGAAGCCGCCGGCGCGCTCGAGCAGGCTCCGCTTGAGCGAGATGTTGCAGGTGTAGAAGGCGTGCCAGGGGGCGAGGCGGGAGCTGGAGCGGAGCATCGCTTCGAAGCCGAAGCCGGACTGGGCGGCGTAATCGGTGACGGGAGATTGGAGACTGGGGTCCCAGCAGACATAGCCGAGCACGGCCACGCGCTCATCGGGAAAGCGCTCATGCTCGCGGAGATGCTCTTCCAGCGCGCCGGGCCACAGCAGAATGTCGTCGCCCATGAACAGCACCAGCGGGCCACGGGCGGCCCGGATGCCGGCGTTGCGGGCGGCCGCGTAGCCGCGGTGCTCGGCCGCGATCTCGCGGAGCGGGGCGCCGGGGTGCGACTCGCGCCAGCGCCGGACGGCGTCCACAGTGCTGTCGGCCGAGCCGTCGTCCACGATCAGGATCTCGTAGCAGGAACGGTCCAGGTCCTGCCGGCCGAGCGTATCCAGGCAGCGCAGCAGCATGTCGCGCCGGTTATAGGTATTGATGATGATACTCAGGCGCAGCCCGCTCATTTCAGCCTGTGCTCGCCCCCCCGGCCGGGATCAGAAAGTGGATCAGCCGGCCCTCCAGCCGAACCGCCCGCACTTCCCGGTAGTTTTGCCGGATCCACCGGCTTAGGTGCACGTTATAGGCCGCACCGAACGAATTCACCGGACCCGGAAAGTACAGGCTCTGCGGGACGTCTTCCATTATGACCAGCTTGGGCGGCTGCCGGCTCAGGGCGCCGATCTCCCGGGCTTCCTCTTCTCCGTCGATCAGCATTCCATATCCGTAGTCGATGTACTTGGACGCCGGCTGGCGATCGGATAAGAAGTAATACATAGTGCCGAAGGGAATCAAGAGAATAGGGTCACGGGGAGCGCTGTAGCGCTGAATCCCGTCCAGCACCGCGCGGGTCTTGGCCGCCTCGGCAGGCTCAGTCCGAAAGGCTCCGCGCGGCGTAGCCATTTGCACGGCGCGCTGCGTCCAGGGCCACGTCCAGCGCGCCAGCGGATAGGCCACAAAACAGACTGCGAAGACCGCGATCATGGCCGCCTGGAGGCGCTCGGCGGGAAAGAACCGGGCCAAGCCGGGCGCCGCCAGGCTGTAGCACAAATACACGTAGAGGATCAGCGAAGGGATGTAATACAGGTATGGATAGGGATAGCCGGCCAGCTTCGGGGACGGCAAGACCCGGAAGAAAAAAACGACGGCAGAGACCGCCAGGAAGGCGACCTTCCGCCGGTTCTCGCGTATCTTTCCGGCGATCACAAAGCCCAGCACGCTCGCGTGGAGCAGCACCGGAAAGTAGCCGAGATAACGGTGCACCACAAGGAATGGCGAGGCCACCACGGCGAGCACCAGGACGAACTTCCTGGACGGCCGCTCGCCGCGCGCGAGGCCGGCCAGCAGAGCGGCCAGACAGGCGGCGGAGAGAATGAAGCCGAAGTTCAGAGCAAAACCGGCAAGCGCTTCCCAGGTCTTGCTCCAGCCGCTCGGCCCCCAGCCCTGGACTACATCGTAGTAGTATTTGAGGGCTGCGAGATATTGCCTGGGGTAAGCGACCGGCAGCAACTCCGCCACGCTGACCCTGCGGAGCAGCAGCAGCGCGAACAGGCCGGCGAAGGCGCCGCAGGAAGCGAGATTCGCAAGCATGGCGGCGAGCAGCCGGCGCCGCAGCGCCGGCCAGCGAAAGGCCCAGGAGCACAGCATGACGCAGAGGGATATGACGGCGAAGTCCTGCTTGCTGGCGAGCGCGAGCCCGGTAGCCGCGCCCATCAGGAAATCCCAGGGGGAGCAGCCGCGCTCCAGGCTGCGGGCGGCGGCGCAGAGCGCCAGGAGGGAGAACAGCAGGCCGTAGGTCGCGGAGAAGGTGTACGGCATGGCGTAGCCCATGTTGTGCGGGGCATAAACCGCGTGAGCGAGAACCACCAGGGCCGCGGTCGCAGCGGCGCCCGCCGGCAGGATCTCCCGCGCCAGCAGGAAAGTCAGGCAGACGATGGCGCAGCCGGCAACAGCGCCGGCGATGAGAATGACGGTTGTGGACGGGGAAAACACCCGGAACAGCAGCCAGTGAAACCACGGCGCAAAGGGACCGAACTGGTACATGACGCCGTGATAGAGGGTCCTTCCTTGCAGCAGTAATTGCGGCACGAGGAAGTCCCGCCCGGTATCGATGTCGATTTGGGGGATGATCCCGAAGCACAGGCTCGTGTAACCCAGCCAGGCGGCGATTACGATCAGGAAAGCTTCCGCGCCGCTGCCGGATCGGTCCATGAAGCACCTGGCCTCAGCGCTCGACCGTGACCAGGTAGAGAGAGCAGCCGGCATGGCTGGCTTGCAGGCGCACGCTCTGTCCGTCGGCCAGCAGCCTGGAGATCACCCAGGCGAGCGGCTGGTCAGCGCACTGATAGAGCAGGAAGCGGCGGTGCGAGGCGACAAACAGGTTGTAGTCTTCCACGTTCACCGGAACCCAGTGGCGCAGGTTGACCAGCTCGCGGTCGAGGGAATCCGATCCGGTGAAACGGACCGCGGCCGGCAAATCATGCAAGTAAAAGAGGCGGGAGGTCAAAGACGGCGGTCCGTAATGCGACCACTGCAAGAAGCGGAGTGCGTCGGAGGAGACCACCGGCAAGTCCGGGCCGGCCAAAGAAGCCAGCAGCGGGTCGGCCGTTGCCAGATCCTCCGACGCGGGAGCGCGCCCAGCGCGCCCCGCCACCGCTTTCGCGGCAAGGTTCGCAGCCCCGCCGGTGAACCACCCGAAGAGGATAAGGAACAAAACGGCTCCCGCCACTCCCTGGCGGCGATCGGCCCGGCAGGCGAGGAAAGCGACGAGGATGCTGAAGCCGGCCACGGCGGGCAAGGTATAACGCAAGGCGAATGCGCCGGTGAGGAAGGCAGCAGTGAGCGCCGCCACCGGAAACAGGGCCAGGCCTAGCGCGGCGGCGATCTCATGCGCGCGGAAGGCGCCGCGGCGGCCGCTGGCGCGCGAATTTCCAGCGCCGCCATTGAGCAGCGCCAGGACCGCGGCGCAGACCAGGGCCAGCACGGCAAAACGAATGGTGGGGAAGAGAAGGAATGCGTACGAATCGGCGATGGAGCTGAAATGGGGCCTGGACCAGAAGCCCGCCGAATAGGCCCGGGCGCCGCGAATCAATGGCAGAAAAAACAACAACGGCAGCAGGGAAGCGGCGAGCGCAAGCCAAACCGCCCAATCCACGCGTTTCCGCGACACGGTGCGCACCAGCTCCCCGACGGCCAGCGGCAACAGCAACAGAACCCCGTAGTAATGACTAGAGAGCGCTGCGGCAAGGCTCAGCGCCAGTCCGGGGAGCGCCCAGTTGCGGCGGACGGAGGACGCCGCCGATTGCCAGAACAGCAGTGACAGCCCGCAGCAGCCCAGGACGATCCCGTAAGGCCTGGCCTCGTAAGCATATCGATAGGCGCCGGTGGCGAATGGGAACAAAGCAGCGACGGCGCCATAGAGGGCGTCGCTTCGCCGGGAGACGAACTGAAACAGGCAGAGGCTCAGGACCCAGAAACCAACGATTTCCGGCAGACGGGTCGACACCTCGGTTGCGCCGAAGAGATGGTGGCAAACTCGCGTGGCGAAAAAAGAAAGCGGAGGAAGCAAATCAAGGCCGCCGGCGAGCGCTGTCCAGATGTCTGACGCGCGGGGGAGGCGCGCCGTGTGGAAGGTGTAAAGCTCGTCGTACCACATCGGCCTGGAGCGGGCGAGGAGGAACGTGCGGAGGAAATAAAGCGCTGAAAAACAGCCGAGGAACCAGAGCTTGCGACGCTCCACAGCCGCCGCCAGACCGGCGGTGAAACGATCGAGCCACTCACCGATCTCAGAAGGCAGCGTCGATTGAAGCGCAGGAGCCGGCATCGAGTTCACGCGCGGGCGGAAACCGCCGCCGCGGATAGGGAGAAGGCCGCTTGGCTATAATGACAGTCGCAGCCGGGCGGCGTGCGATGAAGATCCTGGTTCTTGCGAGCTGGTTTCGGGCCGGCGCCGGCGGCGCCTTCGTGCATCTTTCCGAAATTTACAAACGCTTGCCGCACGAGATCGTCATCCTGGGCGACCGCCAGCCCGGCGACGAGGCCGCCGACGCGCGGCTGCCGTGGCGGGTGCTGCGGGTCTCGACGGGCGTGCGGCGCTCGCTGTGGAAGCTGCACACGGCCTTCTCGCTGTGGCGAGGGTACGGCGAGGTCGAGCGCATCGTAGCGGCCGAGAAGCCCGACTTGATCCACGCCGGGCACTATTTGCCATGGGGGATTTACGCGGCGCGGCTGCGGCGGCGGCACGGCATTCCCTACGCGCTGTTCACCTGGGGCGAAGATGTGCTGGCTGCGGAGCATGACTGGCTGCGGCGCCGCGCCATGACGGCAGCGGCGCAAGGCGCGCGGTGGCTGTTCACCAACAGCGATTTCACAACCACGCATCTGCGCAATTTCGTCGCTCGCGAGACGCCGATCCACACCATCTTCGGCAGCGCCGACCTGGCGCGCTTCCGCCCGGACCTGCCGGGCGACGTGGTGCGGAAGCGGCTGGGACTGGAAGACCGCCTGATCCTGCTTTCGGTGGGCGCGCTGCGGGCCCAGCAGGGCGTCGATCAACTGCTGGGATCGGTGGCCCGGCTCGCCGCTCAATTTCCCAAGCTGCACTACCTGATCGTCGGGAAAGGGGGCTATGAAGAAGCGCTGCGGCAGCGCGCGACTGAACTGGGTATTGCCAGTCGGGTCACTTTCACCGGCTACGTGCCCGACGAGGAACTGCCGCTCTACTATGCGGCCTGCGACGTGTTCGCCCTGCTGCACCGGCGCGTGGAGGAAACCGGCGAAGAAATGTGCTTCGGGCTGGTGTTTCTGGAGGCCGGCGCGTGCGGCAAGCCGGTGGTGGGCAGCCGCCTGGGCGGCACGCACTTTGCGATCCGCGACGGCGAGACCGGGTTCCTGGTGGAGCCCAATTCGGACACTGCGGCCGACGAGCGGCTGGCCGCTTTGCTGGCGGACGCCGGGCTGCGCGCGCGGCTGGGCATGCAGGCGCGCTGCTGGATCGAGAAGACTTTCAGTTGGGACCGTGCGGCCGAACTGGTGAAGGAGGCGCACGGTTGGTAAGGCCGGCGTGGCTGGCGTTGCCGCGGGCGTGGATGGTCTGCCTGCTTTGCCTCGCCGGCTACGTGGCCGCTCCGTGGGCGGCGCTGAAACTCGTGCTGGCTGCGGCGGCGCTGGCATCCGCCTTCGCCGCGCCGGGGCCGCAGCTCGGTCCATCGCGGGGCCCGCTGCTGCGCTTCGCGCTCGGGTTGTGTTTCGCACTGAGCCTGTTAGTTCCTCCCTACTGGCTGACCTTTGGAGGCGAGGAGCAAGGGCCGCCCTGGCCGTTCCTGTGGTTCGCCGCGATGCTTGCGGCCGGCTGGGCGTGGGTGGCGGCTGCGGATTCTCTCACCGGCGATTCCGAAGCTTCGCCGCCGATTCCGGTCTGGAAGGCAGCGGTGATTGCGGCCGGCCTTCTGGCCATCGACTGGGCCGCTTTTTTCCAGGTTGTGCCATCGCGGGGCGACGAGTCGCAACACATCATGCGGCTGTGGGCCGGCTTGGTCTACGCGAAGGTATTGCTGCAGAGCTGGCCCGCCGTGCTCGCGATTGCGCTGGCGCTTCTCGCAGCATGGCTGTGGCGCAGGTCGCCGCGTTTCGCGGCCGCCCTGGGTGGCGGCTGCGGGCTGTGGATCTACGCGGCGATCGAAGCGTCCGAGCACGCCGACATCACCTGGCTGCCGCGCTACCCGGGCTTTCAGATGTGGTGGCAGGCCACGGCGCTGTTGTGGGCGCCCGTCAAGAGCTGGGTGGCCCAGGAAGCGCTCTACCGCATCGTGCCGTTTGCAGCGGTGCTGGCGCTGGCGCTCTACATCGTGCGCGTGCCGCTGGCCGGCTCGCCCGCGCCAACCCAGCTCGGGGCGGCGTTCGTGGTGGCAACCGTACCCACCGTTCGTTACTATTCGACCCTCCTTTACCTCGATTTGCCGCTGGCCGTGGCGATGGCGGTGGCCGCGTTCGAGATCGAGCGGCTGGCTTCCGCAACGCGCCTGGGAAAGCTGCCGGGCGGCGCAGGCTGGTACGCGCTGCTGCTGCTCGGCCTGCTCAAAGAAACCGCGCTGGTGTTCTTGCTCGTTGCTTTTCTGTTTTGCGCGGCCGGCGCTGTTCGATCCCCGCGCCGCTGGCTGCGGCTGGGATACGCCCTGTTCGCGCCGCTCGCGCTGTTCACCCTGGCGGCTGGGGTGCAAAGAGACGTTGGCTATTCCTTTCGCGCGGCGAACCTCGCCACGCTCTCCAATTACCGGATTCTGGGGGGAGCGCTTTGGGACCAGTACGGCCTGCTGCTGGCGCTGGCCGCGGCCGGCCTGATTTTGCTGGCGATAGAGAAGCGGTTCCTGCTCATCGCCTTCTGCCTGGCGACGCTCGCAGCCTACACCGCGTTCTATCTGGGCGACGGTGCGGTGATGCTCGACCACGGAGTATGGAGGCCGAAATATCTCGGCCACGCGCGCTTTATGCTCGCCTGTCTTCCCGCCCTGGCCGTGTTCGGCGTGCACGCGCTGCGCGCGCTGCCGAGAGCGCTTGCCTGGGCGGCCGCGGCGATCGCGCTCGCCGGCAACCTGTTTGTATATCCTGTCAGTACTGTCGCGGCGCCGGCCGCCCACTGGGGCGACTATGTTTTCGATACCAGCGACCACTTTTACCCGTACAACATCGTCTTCGAGCGATGCCGCGCCGAGTTTCCGCGCGCGCGACGAGTAATCGTGGTCGGCCCCGACTTTTACTACCCGTATCTTTTTTACCAGCGAAAGTGGGGCTGGCCGGCCTCCATCGACGCCATCACCCTGCCCCCGCGCTACTCGGCGGAAGCGTATCGGCGCAGCCTCGTGCTGGCAATGCGCGAGCGGCCCGAGCTGATCTGGGTGCACGTGATGCACCATCTTCCGCTCGCTGCGTACCGCGTGCTGCCGCCCGGCTACGTGCCGGCGGGCGACTACCAGAGCCGGTTCGAGCGCATCTTCGTGTTCCGGCGCGCGGGAGTGCTGCCCGAGAGCAGCGCGAAGCCCTAGTCAGGCATGTTGCGGGCAGGTGCGGAGGGCCGGCTGAATCTGCCGCACCAGCGACACGTGCCAGTCGTTGAGAATGGAAACCGGCGAGTAGTGCGAGCAATCGACGCAGACATCGGGAAGTTGCGTGGTGAAGTTGCGGCGAATATCCTGCAAGCGCGGTGAAGTCCACAGCTCGGAAAGGCTTTGATTTTTCAAATTGCCGAGGCCAAGCTCGCTCGTGCCTTCGAGGTCGCGGCAGCCGCACAGCGTGAAGCTGCCGTCGGCGTGGACGGTCGAGCCGAACCAGAGCATGATGCAGGGCTGTTTCTTGCGCGGCGCCGGGCGCAGCCGCATCACCCCCAGAAGCTCGTCGCGGCGGATCTGCCCCGACCAACTGTCGTAGCGGATGGCGAAGGTCACCGGCAGGCCGAGCGACTTCAAGCGGCGGTAATCGGGCGTGCGGATCAGCTTGCGGATGGGAATGGGGCTGCGCACCACCACGTTCAGCTCGACCGGCGAGCCGAGCGAGCGGTTCAGCTCGGCCGCGCGGCAGATGTTGTCGATGACGCGGCCGTAGATGTCGACGCGATAGGTCTGCTTGTAGGTCTCGCGATCGAAGCCGCCGAGCGAGACGTGAATCTCGGTGATGCCGGATGTGAGCAGGCCCCGCAGGTCGATTTTGTGAAACAGGATGCCGTTGGTGTAGAAGCCGAAGCCGCGCATGCCCTGGGATTTCGCCCAGGCGATGCGGTCGAGGAGCTTGGGATCGAGCAGCGGATCGCCGACCGTGACCGAGAGGCCGAGCGCGCTGCCGCCGCAGTCTTTGTAATCCTGGACGACCTTCTTGAACAGGTCGAAGTCCATGATGATTTTCGGCCGCTCCATGTATTGGTAAGCACAAAAGACGCAGTTGGCGTTGCAGATGTTGGTGGTCTCGATGTTGAGCAGCGGCGGGCAGCCGGC
>DASQHK010000257.1:0-8388 GCA_035632135.1 Bryobacterales bacterium | reverse complement strand
GCTGGGGGTGAAGGAAATCGTCCGGCTGGGGCACAAGAGCGGCGAGCTGGGGTACATCTCTTCGACCGAGCTGCGCGAGGAGATGTTCGCCATGATCCGCTACTTCAAGCCGCGCATCATTATTATTCCCGACCCGTACATTCACTACGACGAGAACCGCGACCACTTTTACGCGGGCAAGATGGCCGAGGAGGCGTGGGGCTATAGCGGGGCGGGGACGTTCAGCGAGGAGCTGAACCGCATGGGGTTCCCGGGGTACGGCGTGCCGGAGGTTTACTACTACACCGTGCGGCGGCCCTACCGTGCGGGCGAGGGAGGAGAAGGGAACGCGCAGTTCCGGCCGGTAGACATCAGCGCGACCTTCGAGCGCAAGGTGCAGGCGATCCTGGCGCTCCGGACGAGCAACCGGCTCTTTGCGGCGCAGGCCGCGGAGCAGTTGGCGCGGCTGGGGAGGCCGGTGAGACTCGACGAGGCCGCCGTGGACAAGATGACCCGCGCCTACCTGGAAGAGCTGGCCGGGACGATTGGGAAAAAGCACGGGTTCCGCTACGGCGAGGAGTTCAACTACTTCGGGCCGAAGAGCGGCCTGCCGGAGCACGTGGTGGGGCACGCCGTGCCGGCGCGATAGGGGCGCGGGACAGTCTGCTGCGTTAGGAAATACCGCTTGCTTCGCGCGCGGCTCTGAATCGGCATTTGGCGCTGGCCGCGCAGCTCAGCGCCTTGGTTCTTGCCGGGCGAGGAGGCGGGCGAGGTTGGCGCGGGCATCCTGGCGCCCGGGATTCAGGCGCACAGCCTCGCGGTAGTGGGTGAGGGCATCCTCGATTTTTCCTTGTGATTCGAGGCTGATGCCGAGGTTGTTGTGGGCGTCGGCGTTCTGCGGATCGAGAGCGAGCGCCTGGCGATACTGCGCGACAGCTTCGGCGGAGCGGCCCAGGGCGTCGAGGGCGACGCCCCAGTTGTTGTGGGCGTCGGCGAGCGTCGGATCGAGGCGCAGGGCCTGCTGGTATTCGGCGATGGCGGCGTCGAACTGGCGCTCGGATTGCAGCAGGTTGCCGAGGTTGTAGTGGGCGTCGGCGAAGGCAGGGTTGTCGCGCAGAGCGAGACGGTACTGCGCGAGCGCTTCGGGGCGGCGGCCGAGGGCGGCGTAGGTATTGGCGAGATCATCGTGGGCGGCGGCGAAGGCCGGCTCGATCTGGAGAGCCCGCTCGAACTGGGCGGCTGCGGCTTCGAGATTCCCCTGCTTCTGGAGAGCGCGGCCGAGGTCGTAATGCGCCTGGGCGTAATTGGGCTTGATGGCGGCGGCGCGGGCGAAGTGCGGCGTGGCCTCGGCCCAGCGGCCGGCGGCGGCGAGCGCTTCGCCGAGGTTGTTGTGGGCGATGGCGGAGTCGGGCGCGCCGGCGAGCGCGGCGGTCCAGAGCGTGAGCGAATCGTGCCATACCGGGATCTGCCGGCGAGTGAGCAGGGCCAGCGCCAGCACCAGCGCCACGGCCGCGGCGGCGGCGCGGCGGGGCAACGCGGCGAGGCCGGCGGCGGCGAGCAGCGCGAGGGCGAGCGTGGCGAGATAGGTATGGTGGTCGGCGACGAACTGCTGCGGGTCGACGCGGAAGAAAGAGAGCACCGGCAGCAGGCTCACCACGTAGCAGCCCCAGGCCACCAGCAGGGCGGGGAAGCGGCGGCGCAGGGCGATCACCACGATGGTTATGGCGATGACCAGGGCGGAGCCGGCCAGCAGGCGGGGGGCCAGCGGCGAGATGCCCATGGGCAGTACATATTGCGGATAGAGGCTGAAGGGAAAAAGCGTTTTCCCAAGATAGAAGGCGAGGCCGTAGAGGGACAGCGTGAGCCGCAGGCCGGGGAAAACGGCGGCATGCCCGGCGAAGCCGGCGACGCCCGTTCGCTGCAGGGCCAGCTCGGCGATGCCGGCAATGGCGGCTAACGCGAAGTAAGGGAGCTTTTCGAGCCAGTGCGGCCGGCGGCGCAGAGGATAGTAGTCGAGGAGCAGGAGCACGACCGGCAGACTGACCACAATCACCTTGGAGAGCAGGGCGGCGGCGAAAGCAGCGAGGGAGGCGGCGAGCCAGCGCCGGCGGGGGCCATTGCGTGGCGCGCCTGGCGGCGCGGCCTGCTGGGCGCGCAGATAGGCCAGCACGGAGAGCAGATAGAAGAGGCCGGAGAGCACGTCGCGGCGCTCACTCGCCCAAGCCACCGATTCGACCCGCAGGGGATGGAGAGCAAACAGCAGCGCGGCCAGGGCGGCGGGGAAGATGCGGCCGCGCAGCAGGCGCAGGCCGGCGAAGTAGAACAGCACGGCATTGGCGGCGTGCAGCAGGACGTTGGTCAGATGGTAGCCCTCGGGATTGAGGCCCCAGAGGACGTAGTCGAGGCCGAGCGAGATCCAGGTGAGCGGGTGGTAGTGGCCGAGGTGGAAAGTGGTGAACATCCAGTGGAGGTTCGAGAGCGCCAGGCCGCGGAAATAGGGGTTGAGGAGGAAGTTCTGGTCGTCATCCCAGTTGACGAACTGGTTGTCCAGGGCGGGCCAGAAAGCGAGGAGGGTGACGGCGGCGATGAGCAGGGCGGGGGGCCAGACTGACGGCGCACGGGGCGCGGCCGGCCCAGGGCACGTCCCGGGGCGGGCTTTCGATTTAGCGGCGGCGGCCTTCGGCACTATCGTATTGTAACGGCGGCGGATCCGAGCCGCCCGGGGCCGATGACCCCGACTGGGGATTTTCGCATCTGTAACCGCCGGACCTATAGTAGAATCATATAGGCATGGACACCAGCACTTCCGTCCCCCGTCCGAACCTGTTCGTGCCCCATCGCAACCTGAGCGATGAGGTGAACCGGAATATCATCCAGTCGGAGGTGGAGGGCGGTGTGTATTTGGACGACCTGCCGCAGGGCGCGGAGCTGGACGTGCAGACGCAGAACCGGCACTACAAGATCGTGAACAGGGGCCGGGGCGAAGCGCTCATCTCGGGGCACCCGAAGTTTTGCCCGCGGCCGGTGCTGGTGCGCATTCACGGGTCGAACTGGGGCGGGTCGATGCTGAAAGTCCGGTTCATCGGCCGGGGCATGCACCTGGAATTCCGCCATCCGGAATATCGCACGATCGTGACGTCGCGGGTCCTCGAGATCCGGCCGATGGCTGCAATCGCGTAACCCGCACATCGAGGCTCCCCGCCCCCTGATTTCTTCATCACGGGGATCCGGCGAGCACCTTACTGCCGTCGGAGCGAGACCATGGGGTCCACGTGAATCGCGTTCATGGCAGGGATCGCACAGGCGCACAGGGAAACCACTGCCAGGATCAGAACCGTCAGCAGATACGTGGCAGGGTCTGCCGGAACAGTACCAAAAAGTAATGATCGGATCAGGCCGCTAGCGGCGTAGGCCGCAGCGAAACCGAAGGCTGCACCGATGATGACGGGGCGCATTCCATCCAGAAGGATCATGCGGAACAGCCGCGGCGCGGAGGCCCCGAGCGCCATGCGGATGCCGATCTCGGTAGAACGCTGCACAACGGAATAGGCCAACACGCCGTACAGGCCCAGGGCGGCGAGGAACAGCGCGGCGCCGGCCACCAAAGACAGCAGCGTGGTACGGACGCGCTGGCCGCTGATGGAAGCCTGCACCAGCTCGTCGAGGGTGGCGACATTCGCCAGAGGGACAACCTTATTGACCGAGTGTACGGCGCGGCGAGCGGCCGTCACCAGCGCGTGTCGGTCGCCACGCCCGCGCACGAAGAAGGTAACCGCAGGGGGGATGATTTGAGTCGACGGGATGAAAGCCGCCGGCCGGGCAGGCCGGTCGATCCTCTCCTGTTTCAGGTCGGCGACAACTCCGACAATCGTCGCCGCCCCTCGTCGGCCGAGAATAACTTGTTTGCCTACCGTGTTCTTATCTGGAAAGTAGGCGCTCTCGAAAGCTGAATTCACCACGGCGATGAGGCCGCTCTTTTTGGTGTCGGACTGGTTCGGAAAGCGGCCGCGGAGCAGTGGCGTTCGCATGGCGAGGAAGTAGCCGGGAGTCACCAATTCGAGGCGGAGGCTGCGCTCGCGTCCCTGGATGGTAACGTCAGGGGCCTCTCCGCCGGAGCCGCCGCCCAAAACGGGCCTGGCGGTGGCTCCAGTCGCCTCGATTCCGGGCTGTTCGAGGAGGCGGCTCTCGATCTCGGCGTACTGCCGGGCTCTCTGCTCCTCGGAGGGGACGAAATCACCCAGATCGAGGCGAAAGCTGAGGGTGTGTCCGGTACGGAATCCCAGGTCCACGTCCTCCAGACGGACAAAGCTGCGGATGAGGAGCCCCGCGCACACCACGAGTACTACGGAGAGCGCCACTTCGGCGCTGACGAGCAAGCCGCGCGCCCTCCGGTCGGAATATGGCGAAGATTCGCCACGATCGCGGAGGCTATCCGGCCGTGCAGCAGACAGAGCCGGTCCGATTCCGAACAGCAACGGCGCCAACAGTGTAACCCCGAGGTTAAAGAGAATCACCCATGTGTCGATTCGCAAGTCGGCATAGGACGGGATTGCCTCGGGCGCGAACCGGAGCAGCACGGCACGGGCGGCGTTCGCCAAGACTAACCCGAGCAGACCGCCGAGCCCGGAAAGCAACAGGCTTTCCGTGAAGAGCTGACGAATCAGGCGGCCGCGACCCGCGCCGAGCGCCTTGCGAATGGTGAACTCCTGCCGCCGGGAAGCGGCGCGGCCGAGCTGGAGATGAGCGACGTTCGAGCAGACGATCACGAAGAGGATACCAACGGCTGAAAACAACATCAGCAGTGCCGCGCGGCTCGTGGCGGCGAGAGCGGAATGGAAAATCTCAACCCTCGTGTCCAGGGTGGCGTTCGTTTTGGGATACGCCTGCTGGAGCCTCGCACCGATCATGGCCATTTGAGCGCGTGCCTGCTGGAGGGAAGCGCCAGGACGGAGACGCGCGATTACGCCTTCGTCGTGAAATACTCGGTCTGGTGTAAAATCACCCGGCGGAATGAAAACCTCGACTTCGTTGTTAGGGAAGAAGAACCCACGAGGCATGACGCCGATCACATCGCGGGGCACGCCCCCGAGCGTGATGGACCGGCCGACGATGTGTGGGTCGGCCGCGAACTGGGTCCGCCAACACTTGTAGCTCAGGATCGCAACGCGATCCTCGCCGGCAAAGTTGCGGCCCAGCACCGGCGCGACACCTAGCACGTCGAAGAGGTTGCTGTGGACGACCAGACCTTTCAGAATACGCGTTTCCCCGATCCCGGTGAGGGGGAGGTCGATGCGGACCTTGCCTCTTTCGTCGATGCCCACGTAAGCGGCCATGCCGGAAAAGACCGTGTCCATGCGCTGCCATTCGGCAAAATCCGCAGATGCGACATCAGCGCCGGCGCCCGTGGAGGGTTTGAGACGGTCAACCTCAGCGATTGCGACAAGGCGCCCGGGCTGGGCATACGGCAGAGGGCGCAGCAGAACTGCCTGCGCGACAGTGAACATTGTGGTAGTTGCGCCGATACCGAACGCAAGAGTTGCGACCGCAACCACCGTGAACATGCGGCTTCTGGCGAGCGATCGGGCGGCGTACCGAAGGTCGTAGAGGAACGTTTCCAGGAAGGGAAGGCCGAGGCGGTCGCGACAGTCTTGCTTGGTGGACTCGATGCCGCCGAACCTGAGGATCGCCTGGCGGCGGGCTTCTTCGGGCGCCATGCCCGCCCGAAGGTTGTCTTCGACGTGAAACCCGATGTTACTTTCAAATTCGTCGGTGAGATCCTGTTCCCGGCGCGAATGTTGGAACAAACCACCCAGACGAAGCAGGAACGAGCGGATTTGTCTCACGCAGGCTCCTTGTCCGGGTTGAAGAAGCGGGCCATTATGCCGACCGTCTGTTCCCACAGGCGCGCTTCATCGCGGACGTGCTTCTTGCCGGCGCGTGTGAGCTCGTAATATTTTGCCCTGCGCTTATTCGCCGAAACAGCCCATCTGGATGCGATGAAACCCTCCTGTTCGAGTTTGATGAGGGAAGGGTAGATCGTGCCGTAGGGCACCGCGAGTGCGTCGCCGCTCGTCTGTTCGATCCGACGCGCGATGCCATAGCCGTGCAGCGGGCCCATGGTCTCAAGGGTTTTGAGGATCATGAGGGCGAGTGTCCCCTGCCGGATTTCTGTTTTTTCCTGGTGGCTCAAGCGGTTCCTATTGGTATTAAATAGCAGGGTATCATGAGTTCTATAGGAAGGCAATAGGAATATTGTCGCTTCCGAACGACCCGGCGTCATGCAAGCTTACCGAAAGGACACAAAACATCAGTCTCGCTGGCGGCCAGTCCGGATGAGTTTGCGAGAAGAACAGATTGTGGCCGATGGCCAGCAGTCCGGCGGCAGCAGGCAGACACGCGATTAGCCGGGCGCCAGATGTTCGGGGAGCAGAGCGTCCTCGGTGTCCGGAATCCATACCACTTGTTTGGCGGCAGGATGCCCCACGCCATCGGAACGGCGAGAACAATGAGGAAAGCAGGCAGCAGATACGCGATGAAATAAAACTTCACGGCTTCACATCACGTGGTAGCGCTCGAAGGCTTCGACCGCCGACATGCCTTGGGTGAAGGCGTGGCGGACCTGGTTTTCGCTGCGTACTTTTTCAAGCGCCTGCGCGACGACCGGCTGGACGAGGCGCTGGGGGATCACGAGCACGCCGTCGAGGTCGCCGAAGACGACGTCGCCCGGAGCGATGCTGACCCCGCCGATGCGGATGGGCACGCGATAATCGGCGAGGTAGCCGCGGCCATTGGTGTCCTGGGCGAAGGCGCCGTGGGAGAAAGTCGGGAAATTCAGGTCGAGGATGCCGCGGGTGTCGCGGTGAAAGCCGTTCATGACGGCGCCGGCGGCGCCGAGCTTTCCTGCGCGCGTGGCCATGAGTTCGCCCCACAGAGCGTAGGGCACGCCGCCGCCGTCGACCACGTAGACCTCGCCGGGACGGAGAGAGTCGAGGGCCTCGAGCAGCTTGCCGAAGCGCGAGCCATCGGGGGTGGGGCCGTCGGCGTGCACCACCGGCATGGCGCGGCCGGCGACGAGCATGTCGGACCGCAGCGGGCGGACAGCGGGGGGCAGGAACTGGTGGCGCTCGCCCATCGAATCGAGCACGTCGCCGAGCACGGCGCTGAAAAGTTCTTCCTTCATTGTTCGAAACAGGGTTTCGTCCGGGGTCTGATCCATGCGTGCTACTCTAGCACCAGAGGACCCCATGCGCGCAGTCCCCATCGCAAGCCGCTCCCCGGAGGGGCGCGGATTCCGGCTGATGAAAACATTCCACGGATGACCATCCCAACGCTTCCAGGCTTCAGGCACGACGGATCGGACATGCGCGGCGCGAGCCGGCCATGAACCCGACCGAGCAGCGGTTCTACCAGGCGTCGGTGTGGGCCATGCTGCTTTCGGCGGCGGCGGTGGTGCTGTCGATTGCGGTCAGCCAGATTTTTCTAGGGCTGGCTCTGATCGCGCTGCTCGCTTCCGACGCGCCGCCGCGGTTCCCGCCGCTGAAGGCGCCGCTCGCCGCGTTCATGGCGCTGACGATTGTGTCGATGCTGGCCTCGGGAGATCCCGCGGCGGGGCTGCCGCAGGTGCGCAAGTTTTTTGTGTACAGCGTGCTGCTGGTGGCGTTCACCGTGCTTCGCGAGGCCCGGCACGCGCGGTGGCTGGCGGGAGCGTGGTTTCTGCTGGCGGCGGTGAGCGCGCTGCGCAGCCTGGTGCAGTTCGGCCAGAAAGTCGAGATGGCGCGGGAGCGGCACGAAGATTTCTACCAGTCTTACGTGGGCGAGCGGATCACGGGATTCCTGAGCCACTGGATGACGTTCAGCGAAGTGGGCATGCTGGTGCTGCTGGTGCTGGCGGCCTACCTGTTCTTCTCGCCGCGGCTCGGCCGGAGGACGCTCTTTCTGTGCGGTCTCTCGGGCGCGGTGCTGCTGGCGTCGCTATTGGCGAGCTTTACGCGGAGCATCTGGCTGGCCACGGCGGCCGCCGCGACGTACCTGGTGTGGCAGTGGCGCAAGAAGCTGCTGCTGGCGGCCCCGCTGGTGGTGGCGGCGGCGCTGGCGGCGGGGCCGGGAGCGTTCCAGAGGCGCGTCGAATCGATATTCGGCGCGAGCGGCGACCGCTCGATCGCCGCGCGGAAGATCATGTGGCGGACAGGGTGGCGCATGATCGAGGCGCGGCCGCTGGTGGGCGTGGGGCCGGGGCGGGTGGGAGCGGAGTTCCGCCACTTCCTGCCGCCCGACGTGGATGGGCTGCCGGCCGCTTACTACGGCCATCTGCACAACCTCTACATCCAGTACGCGGCCGAGCGCGGGACGCCGGCGCTGGCCGCGGCGCTGTGGATGCTGGCGCTCATCCTGCGGGACCACCTGCGAGCG
>DASQHK010000256.1:0-1860 GCA_035632135.1 Bryobacterales bacterium | reverse complement strand
CGGCGCAAAGGCGCCGGACGCCTCCCACTCGGCGTAGAGGCGCGGCTCGACGGTTCTCGGATCGAAGGTCTTTTCAAGCATGGGAATTGCGGGGCCTGATCTATAGACCCGCTCTTCCCCGCGAAAGCGGGGACCCAGGCTTTTTTCCCGAACACCGGCTCTCGACGATAAAACTCCTGGATCCCCGCGTGCGCGGGGAAGAGCGGAATTTTACCTCAGCGTACTCGGCTGCGCGCGATGCGCTCGACTTCCTCGGCGACCTTGGCCTCGACGATGCGCGGCAGGTTCTCGTCGAGCCAGGCCTTGAGCAGCGGGCGCAGCAGCTCGCGGGTCAGGTCCTCGAGCGTGCGGCCCGGGGCCGGCATGGGGATCTGGGCGGTGAGGTTGCCGAAGGCGCTCGCGGCGGCGAACGCGCTCGTTTCGCCAACCAGTTCTTCGTCATCTTCGCTGGCGGCGACGGCCACCAGTTCGGGCTTGGCGGGTGGCACGGGCGCAGGCTCCGGTTCGGGTGTGGAGAGTTCGAGGTCGCCGACGGTCTCGGCGGCGGGCTCGACCCGCTGGGTCAGCTCCAGCACGTCTTCGACCGGTTCGGGCTCGGGCGTGACTTCCGGCTCCGGCTCGGGCTCGGGTTCCGGCTCGGGGGCCAGCGCCACCACCGGCTCCGGCGCGGCGTCGCCTTCAGCGGCCGGCGCGTCGTCTTCGGAGATGATCCGCCGGATGGAGGCGAGGATTTCCTCCATCGTGGGTTCCGGGGCTGCGGCTGCATCCGACATCAGTAGAATCCTGACAGAGAATCTCTTTTCGCAGGCAGGCTACGCGCGAAGTTCCGATCCTGCAATTTCGCCGTTTTGCCGCAGGCCGCACAACCCTTTCACGGCGTCGCGGTCTTGACCACTTCTCCGGGGGCGGACGGTGGCGGCATCGGCGTGGGCGCGGGGCCGCCGGCGCGGTCGATGGCGTGCACCGCGCCCTCCCACGGCACCCAGCCGGGGGCGTGGCGCACCTTGTCGAAGTTGGCCTTCGGATCGTAGCGCGGCGCGTCGGGAACCAGGGACCTGGCGTCCAGCGCGCCGGTGGCGACCAGCACCGCGGCGGCGGCCACATACTCGTCGTGCCGTGCGCCAACCAGTTGAAGTTGCGAGGTTTCCAGCTCCTGCTGGGCGTTCAGCACGTCGAGGATGGTGCGCAGGCCGACCTTCTGCTCCTCGCGCACGCCCTCGAAGGCGACGGTGTCGGACTTCACCTGCTCCTCGTCGGCGACCAGGCTGGCCCTGGCGCCCAGCAGCTGGTTCCAGGCCTGCGAGACCGCCTGCAGCACCTGGCGCCGGGCGCTCTCGATGCCGATCCGCGCGACGTTGTCCTGCTCGGCGGCCTGGCGCACCCGCGACGAGTTCAGCCCGCCGGTGAACAGCGGAACCTGCACATTGGCGGTGACGCTGCCGCCGAGCTCCGATTCGGTGACGCCGAGCGCGGTGTTGAAGCCGCCGGCCGAGATGCCCTGCTGCTGGTTGACGTAGCCGTACTGGCCGCTGAGCGAGACGGTGGGGCGCATCGCCGCCTTTTCCTCGGCCAGCCGCGCGGCGGCGGCCTGCTCGGCGGCGGCGGCCGGGCGCAGCTGGGGATTGGCCTGCTCGGCGGCGTCGAAGGCGGCGTCGACGCTGGCCGGCAGCAGCGGCGCGATCGGCGGCTCGGGCGCAAGCTCGCCGGGGTTCTGCCCGACCACCGCGGCGTAGGCGGCCCTGGCCTGCGCCAGCGCCGACTGCGCCGTGGCCAGCTGCGAGCGGGCCAGCGCCAGCCGCGCCTCGCTCTGGGCGGTGTCGGTGCGGGCCAGCTGGCCGGCCTGCAAGCGCGCGTTGGTCT
>DASQHK010000255.1:0-2972 GCA_035632135.1 Bryobacterales bacterium | reverse complement strand
GGGAACCAGCGCCAGCAGCAGCGTCGCTATCACGAGAAAGCGCTTCCGGCGGTTGCCCGCCGTGCGGTGCGCTTCCGTTACACGCGGCTCGACGGCGCTTACGGCAGCCATGGTGGCTTGACTCTCCGGCCGGTACGCAATCGATCGGGCGTGAACATTGTCTGGTGATGGCGGGCTGCGCGCCCTTCACTCCCCGCGCTGCGCGGCGATGCCGGGCGGCCGGGAAGCTGGCGCTTCTGGCGGTGCCGCACCGGCGGCGGGGACTTGCTCCAGGCGTGCCAGGGACCAAAGGCCGGGCATAACAGCGACCGGCTGCCAGCTTTGCGTCGGCAAATCGGGAATGGGCCGCGCCAGCGGGGCATATCCATCCATCGGCCGGGGCGTCTTCCGCTTCCAGGGCGTTCGCTGCCGCTGCTGGAGGCCGAACCGGTAGCTGATCACCAGGGCGATCATCTGGAGCCCCAGCGCGAAGGCTTTCCAGAAACTTCCCGTGACGGAGGATTTTCCGACACGGGAGCGGTAGTTGACCGGGATTTCCACGAACGGAACCTGGTGCGCGATCACCTCCATCAGCAATTGCGCGCCGAACTGGGAGCCGCCGATGGTGAGGTGCGGGCGGATCAGCCGGAGGGCCTCGCGTGTGAACAGCCGCTTGGTGCAGCCCATGTCCGTGAGGATCGTGGTATTGAACAGCAGCTCCGTCATCTTGGCAACCGCCCAATTGCCCCACTTCAGGAACCAGCCCATGTTGGCGCCTTGCCAGATGAACTCCCGGCTGGTGCGGGTGCCGAAAACAACCGCCATGTCGTCCGAGTAGGCAAGCAGCTTGAGCACGTCGTGGCCGCTCAAGGTGCCGTCGGGCTCGGAAAGCAGCACCAGGTCGCCGGTAGAGTGATCGACGCCGCACAGGAGAGCGTTTCCGTAGCCCTGTTTGCGCTCGAAGATTTCGACGGCGCCGGTGCCGGCCACCTCCTCTGAGGTGCCGGGCGCGGCGTTGTTGTTGACCACGATGATTTCATCGACCAATCCGGTGGCGAAGTAGTCGAGCACGGCGGCGCGAATGGAGTCTTTCTCGTTGTAGGTGGGAAAAACAACCGAGACTTTCTTGCCGCGCCACATCGGATTTTTCAGCCGGGAATTTCCGCTACCACCAGAAACTGGCCGGCCAGCGGGCGGTAGGGCAGCGCCAGGTACAGCTTCACCAGCCAGCCGCTCTTGGGCAGCCTCGATTTCATCGAGAACGGGAGAAAACGCCCTTCCCGATGCACGATGCGCCAGCCGAGCGACCGCAGGAAGTCGGTGAAGCCGCCGTCGGTGAAGGGGGTGACGTGCGTGTAGTCGTCAAAGTAGCGGCGCGGCTCGAGCCGGAAATTGGGCTGCACCGCCACCAGCCGGCCGCCGGGCTTCAACACGCGCCGCACCTCCGCCAGCACAGTCCGGCATTCTGCCATGGCGAAATGCTCGAAAAAATTGGAAGCGAGCACCGTCGCCACACTGGCAGATGCGAGCGGCAGCGGATCGAGCGCCGACTGAATCAGGGGCCTAACGTCGCGCGACCAGTGCGATGCCAGCTCAGCGTTGATGTCCAGCGCCCATTTGGGATTCGCTCGAATGGACCGCGAGAAATCGCCGTAGCCAGCGCCCAACTCGAGCAACCCCTCTTGCTCGGTGACAAACGGCTGCACGTAACGGCAAATCGCCCGCCACACCGCAGCGCGAGCCGGATCGTAGGTGAAGCGCACTTCGTGGTACGTGGCCGACGCTATTCCTGCGACCGGAGCAGTCATAGAGTCATCAGTCTAGGCCGCCCCGTAACAGGGTTGAATAAGGCTTATACCTGAATCCTGCCCGGAGTTATGACATAGACTCCTCCTTGCTGTTCTTACGCGGCTGGGAGGTTCCCGCGGTTGTAGGGAGGTCGCGCTGGTGGGGATAAGGCGTAGACCGCATTGTTCCCGCAGGTCATATGGCATAGCGTGGATGCTGCTGATGAGTTTCCCCGCCTTGATCGAATCGCAAAGGCGGCCCGCCGGAGACGCTGAGCGAACCACCAAAGCGCCTGCGCGGCCGCGGGCACTGCCGGAGAGCCTGGACGCTGCGATCTGCGGATCGGCCATCGCACTCGGGGTCTTCCTCCGTCTTTACCGATTTTGGGCGCCAAGCTTGTGGCTGGATGAGCTGGCGACGGCGCACGCGGCTGCCGCTCCGAATTGGACCACTCTGCTCGAGCGTTGCCGGCTCGCCTTCGATCCGCCGCTGCACGAGATCGTGGCCCGGTTCTTCTTGCTGTTCGGGCATAGCGAATTCTGGTTGCGGCTGCCTTCGGTGTTATTCGGACTCGCGGCGATCGGCGTTCTCATGCTGTGCGTGCGCCGGGTCTTCGGAGCGCGGGGCGCCTGGTACGCCGGAGCGCTTTTTGCGCTGAACTCGCGCGCCATTCTGCACAGCCAGGACGCCCGCATGTACGCGCTGGCTTTGTTTCTCGCCGCGCTCTCCACTTACGCTCTGATCCGCGTGGTCGAAGGAGCCGGGCGGCTCTGGCTGGCGGCGTATGCGACAAGCGCGTGCCTCCAAGGTTACAACCACATCGTTTACACGAGCGTGCTGGCAGGGCAGATCGCCGTCGTGGTGGGTTTGTTGCTGTTCTCGCGGGAGCGGTCGCGGAGCCTCCGGCGGCTACTCCTTGCGCAGGCGCTGGCGCTGGCGATGCTGGCGCCGCTGACGCCACTCTTGCTGGCGATCGCCGCGGTGCGGAACCGGATCTACGGCTTTTGGACGTCCTCGCCCGATTGGGCGTGGCTGCGGGATTTTTTCGAGTGGCCGGAGGTTTCCTTCGCGCTGGTGACCATTCCCGGCATCATCCTGCTCTGGCGTCGCCGCCGCCAGTTGCGCCTCAGCAATCTGAATCAGACAGTTTTGCTGTGGCTGGGAATTGTCTACGCCGCCATGTGGCCGGGCGCTGTGCTGGCTGC
>DASQHK010000254.1:0-2345 GCA_035632135.1 Bryobacterales bacterium | reverse complement strand
GGGGCATTTGCCATCCTTTCAGTTTCTGAAGTTTCCCTGGCCGGACCTTCCCGAGCCCTATGATCCGCAGCAGGAGCTGCGCATCCAGGTTTCCGAGTACACGCCCGACAACCGCCTGGAGAAGATCATGATCGTGTTGCGGGGTCCCTGGGCCTTCGGCTCGTCCCTCATGGACAGCGCGAGCCTGGCGCTCGGTAACCCTGCTCATCGGGGAAGGGCGTACCTGCTTTACGAGCTGAGCGGCGGCAGAGTCGAGCTTACGCTGCTGTTCAACGTGGGCCGCTTGGGGACCATCGTGCTGGCGCCCAATGCCTGCGGCCCGGACGCGGTCACCTGCCAGCAGCCCTATCGCTGGGGATTGAGCAAGGACCAGACGGAGAAGTTGTCCTTGACCTACGAGCCGCCGCCAGAAAGCAGCGCCGACGGCATGTTTCAGGATAGCGCCGCCGGGATTACTTACCTGGTTCGTCCCGCCGAAGGCCGCCAGGACGAGTGGCAAGTCCGTGCGATCTACGTGCAGCGCAACACCAAGGAAGTCGCCAACCCCACGCTCGTTCGCAGCATCGGCGATCCGGATCTCAAGCAGACCGATCACCAGCCGTCCCTGAGCGAGCTGCAGTACGCGCGGGTGCTCGAAAAATTCCGGCAGGGGATCGCTTTCCGCCAGAGATCGCTGGGGCCGGAGAACTCCTGGGTGCTTTACCAGGAGTTTGAGATGGGCCGGATGCAGATCGAATCCGGCCACGCCGAGGACGGCCGCACCGTCATCCTGGTGGTGGTCGGCGTCCTCGAGCGCCGCCTCGGCCCCAAGCATCCCGACGTCCTCGCCATGCGCGCCTGGGCCGGCCCCGACCCCAAAGCCTCCGCTCGCCGCCGCCGCCCCGCCCGCTAGCCGCACCGTTTCCTGGTGGCGCGCCCCACTCTCCGGCGATATACTACAAACCTCTATGCCACTAATGAAAACCCCCCTTCCTCCGCTTACCCGCCGGGCCTTCCTGGCCGCGGCGGCGTCGTCCCTGGCTCTGCGGCCGTCTGAATCCGAAGCCGCCGCCGAGAAGATCATCGACATCCACCAGCACACCAACTACTCCGGGCGCACCGACGAGCAGATGATCGCCCACCAGCGCAAGATGGGCATTACCAAGACCATCCTGCTGCCGGCCGGCTCCAAGTACGGCCTGGCGGCCGGCGCCGGCGGTAACGACACTGTGGTCGCCGTGGCCCGCCGGCTCCCCAAGGAATACGTCTATTTCGCCAACGAGCTGCCCGACATTCCCGAGACCCGCAGCGTCATCGAAAAATATCTCAAGATGCACGCCCTGGGCATCGGCGAGCAGAAGTTCCACGTGGACTGCGACTCGCCGCCCATGCAGTTGATCGCCGAAATCGCCCAGCAGTTCCATGTGCCGGTGCTCATGCATTTCCAGCACGACACTTACAACCTGCACATCGAGCGTTTTCACACTATGCTCGAAAAATATCCCAAGGTGAACTTCATCGCGCACGCACAGACCTTCTGGGCCAATATCGACAAAAACTGCGACCAGGTCACCATGTACCCCAAGGGTAAGGTCACGCCCGGCGGCATCTCCGACCGCCTGCTCTCCGACTATCCCAACTTTTACGGCGACCTCTCGGCCGGCTCCGGCTTGAACGCCCTGCAGCGCGATGAAGACCACGCCCGCGGCTTTCTCGAGCGCCACCAGGACAAGCTGATCTACGGCAGCGATTGCAGCGACCCGTACGGCGAGGGCGAGAAGTGCTCCGGCTCGCAGCAGATCGCCACCATCCGGCGCCTGGTCCCGGACCGGAAGATTCGCGAGAAGCTTTTCTATCGCAACGCCATGCGCGTGATCAAAGTCAAGCTCTAGGGGCAACAGGAGGAACCATGAAACTCAATCGAGCAGCAGCAGCGGTTCTGCTGGTTGCAGCGGCGGCGCTGTGGGCTGCGCCGAAGCAGAAAGCCGCCAAGCAGTTTCTCAACCCGGAGGTCGGCTCGAAGCCTGTCGGCTACACCCACGTGGTAACTTCGCCGCCGGGAAAGATGATCTTCATCTCGGGCCAGGGAGGCGCGATCGCTGGCAAGCTGCCGCCCGATTTCTCGAGCCAGGCCAAGAACACGTTTGAGAACCTCGGCCGCTGCCTCAAGGCCGCCGGCGCCACGTTCAACGACGTTGTGAAGGTCAACTACTACGTCACCGACATGGCCAACACCACCGAGCTAAGGCGCATCCGGGCGCAGTACCTGAATCAGTCCGCTCCGCCCGCCTCGACGCTCGTGCAGGTCGGTCTGGGCCACGGCTCGCTGGTCGAGATCGAAATGATCGCCATCGTGCCGGAGTAGC
>DASQHK010000253.1:0-4560 GCA_035632135.1 Bryobacterales bacterium | reverse complement strand
CGCTGCTCGAGGTCCCGCACGGATTCCACGGTGACTTGGGACATAGCCATCATTGTAGGATGGACGCCGGCGGCAGGAGTGCGCTAGAATCCCCGTTTTCAAAAGGAGGCACAAGTATGCGCCGTTTGGCCGTATTGCTGGTGGTTTGCGCGATGGCAGTTTCCGCGCAGTCGAAGAAGATTCTGGTGTCTGGGGATCAGAGGATGGTGCAGGAACTGGAAGGCGTGGCGCCGCAGGCGAAGATCGTCGCGGTCACCAAAGACAACGTGATGCAGGAGATCGGGGACGCGGATGCCTACATCGGGAACATCAAGCCGGCGGAGGTGCGGGCCGGCAGGAACCTGAAGTGGGTGCAGGTGATGAGCGCGGGGGTGGAGAACGTGCTGTTCCTTTCCGGGAGCAACGATCTGCGGGACAGCAACATCGTAGTGACGAACAACAAAGAAGTGCAGGGGCCGGAGATCGCCGACCATGCCTTCGCGATGCTGCTGTTCTCGACGCGCCACCTGTACGATTTTTACGCCAACAAGCAGCAGGAGCTGTGGCGGCCGCCGCGGCCGTTTCCGGGCATCGAGCTGCGGGGGAAGACCGCGGTCATCATCGGCGTGGGCGGCATCGGGACGCAGATCGCGTTTCGGGCCTGGGCATTCGGCATGCGCGTGATCGGCGTGGACCCGGAAGACAAGCCCTTCATGCCTATTATTGAGAAGGTGGTCAAGCCGGACCAGCTCAACGACGTGCTGCCCGAGGCCGACGTGGTGTTCATCTCGGCGCCTCACACGCCGAAGAGCCACAAGATGATGGGGGCGTCGCAGTTCGAGTTGATGAAGAGGGGGTCGTATTTCATCGCCGTGAGCCGGGGCGGCATTTACGACATCAACGGGCTGGTGAAGGCGCTCGACGAGAAGCGGCTGGCGGGAGCGGGCGTGGACGTGACCGATCCCGAACCGCTGCCGAAGGGGCACCCGTTGTGGAAGTTCCCCAACGTCATGATCACGCCGCACGTCGCCGGTCGGTCGGACAAGGACAACGCGCGGATGGTCGGAACGGTGAAAGAGAACCTGCGGCGGTTCATGGCGGGCGAGCCGCTGATCAACGTGGTGGACAAGAAGAAAGGGTACTGAGACGGCGACCGGCGCAGCCCCCAAGCCGGAGGGGCGCTCCGCAGACGGTGCAGGCGAGGCGGCGGGTGAGATAGCGCCCCGGGAGTGGTTTGTCCGGCTGGCGTTGCAGCGCGGCCTCGCCCTGGTTTACCTGATCGCCTTCCTGATCGCGGCCAATCAGTTCATCCCGTTGCTCGGGGAGCGGGGCCTCGAGCCGGTTCCGTTCTTCATCCACAGCGCGCCGTTCGCCGAGGCGCCGAGCCTGTTTTTCCTTTTCCCAAAAGACGCAGCGTTTCGGGTCGCGGCGTGGCTCGGCGTGCTGCTCTCCTGCGCGGCGCTGGCCGGCCTCTCGGAGCGCTGCGGGACGTGGCTCTCGGCGCTGGTGTGGGGTGCGCTGTGGGCGCTCTATCTTTCCTTCGTCAACGTGGGGCAGATCTTCTACGCCTTCGGGTGGGAATCGATCCTGCTGGAGGCCGGCTTCCTGGCCATCTTTGCCGGCAGCCGGCGCGCGCCGCCACAGCGCATGTGGATCTGGCTGAACCGCTGGGTGCTGTTCCGGGTGATGTTCGGCGCGGGGCTGATCAAGCTGCGCGGCGACCCCTGCTGGCGCAATCTCACCTGCCTGCAGTACCACTACGAGACTCAGCCCATGCCGAACCCGCTCAGTTGGTATTTCCACTGGGCGCCGGCGTGGACGCACACGGGCGGCGTGCTCTTCAACCATTTCGTGGAGGTCGTGGTTCCGTTCGGCTACTTCCTGCCGCAGCCGGTGAGCACGGCGGCTGGGTTGCTGACGATCGTTTTTCAGATATTGCTGATGCTGAGTGGGAACCTGTCGTTCCTGAACCTGCTGACGCTTGTGCTCGCTTTGAGCATGCTCGACGGGCGGCTGCTGGCGAAGGCGATGCGAATTTCACGGCCGCCGATGCGACCCGAAGGCCGCGCGCACCGCATCGTGACGGTGGGCCTGGCGATGGTGGTGGGGATCTTGAGCATCGAGCCCGTGCTCAATCTGATTTCGCCCCGCCAGCTTATGAATTACAACTACAATCCCTTGCACCTGGTGAACACCTATGGAGCGTTCGGGGGCGTGACGCGGACGCGCTATGAAGTGGTCGTGGAGGGGACCGCGGACGCGGCACCGGGGCCGGGGAGCGAATGGCGGGCGTACGAGTTTAAGGGCAAGCCGGGCGATTTGGCGCGGAGGCCGCCGCAGATCGCGCCGTATCATTTGCGGCTGGACTGGCTGATGTGGTTTGCCGCGATGGGGCCGTATTCCGAGCAGCCGTGGTTTGCATGCCTGGTGGGGAAGCTGCTCGCCGGCGATGCGGAAACGCTGGGGCTGCTCGGGAGCAATCCATTTTCCGCGACGCCGCCGCGATTTGTGCGGGCGCTGCTCTACGAGTATCACTTCACCGCGCCGGCGGAGCGCCAGGCGACCGGGCGATGGTGGAAGCGAACGCCGGCCGGGCCGTATTTCCCCCCGGTTTCGCTCGGCAATCCGGCGTTTCGAGAGCTGCTGGAGCAGCAGGGCTGCCCGGCCGGGAATCTAAACACAGCGCCATAAGTATTTGCGCCCGCGGCGAATGTGCCGAGCCGGGCGCGTCAGCAAGCGGTCGGCACAAACATTGAGGGCCGCCCCTTTGGCCGCGCGGGGCGCCGGCTCATTCGTAGCGCAGGGCGATGGTCGGGTCGGTGCGGGCGGCGCGGCGGGCGGGCCAGAAGCAGGCCTGCAGGCCGATCAGCAGGAGCAGCAGCGAAACCAGGGTGAAGGAGACGGGGTCGAAGGGGGAGACGTTCCAGATCTGCTGGGCGAGGAAGCGAGCGGTCGAGAAACTGCCGGCGAGGCCGAGCGCTATGCCTATTATCAGTAACTTTAAGCCTCTCCCTAATACCATACCGGCGATGTCGGTGAAGCTTGCGCCCAGGGCGATGCGGATGCCGATCTCGTGCGTGCGCTGGGCCACCGAGTTGGAGATCACGCCATAGACGCCGATCGAGGCCAGGGCGAGGCCGATGACCGCGAAGACGGTAAACAGGACGAGATTGAAGCGCGGGCGGGCGTACGCGTACTCGCGGATGATTTCTTCCATGGTGAGGACGCCGGTGACGGGCTGGTCCGGATCGATAGCGTAGACCTGGCGTCGGATGTCGCTCAACACGGAGGCGGGCGAGGAGCGGGCCAGCACGATGAGGCGGTTGGCGAGCGCGGTGATGGTGTAGGGGATGTAGATCTCCGGCCTGACTTCGCTCGTGGCGTCGTAGTTGGCGATGTCGCGGATGATGCCGGTGATCTGGAAGGAAGCGTCGGTGAGGGTGGGCGTGGAGCGCCGGAGCTGGGGGATACGGACCATGCGGCCGATGGAATCGCCGGTGGGGAAGTAGCGGCGCACGAAGGCCTGGTTGACGAAGGCGAGATGGCGGCGGGCGGCCGTTTCGCTCTCGGTGAAGAAGCGGCCCTGGAAGGGCGAGAGGCCGTAGGCCTTGGGGTAGTCGGGGTTGACCTCGTGAACCAGGACGAAACGCGAATCCTGCTGCGCGGAGCCAGGGACTTCGACTGGGTACTGGAGCTCAAAAATCGGATGCATGCCTCGCCCCAGGCCGGCGGCGACGACGCCGGGAAGAGCGGAGATGCGCGAGAGCAGCTCCTGGAAGAAAGCGGTGCGGCGGGCGGGATCGGGGTAGCGCTGGTCGGAGAGCGGGACGCGCATGGTAAGCATGCGCTCGGGGCGAAAGCCGAAGCTGACGTTCTCGAGGGCGAGCAGGGTCCGGATCATCAGGCCGGCGCCAACCAGCAGCATGAGGGAGAGAGCGACCTCGATGACGACCAGGGAATCGCGAAGCCAGGCCTGGCGGCGCGTGCCGGTAGAGCTGCGGCCGGACGCCTGGAGCGCCCCCGCGAGATCGGCGGTGCTGGCGTGCAGAGCGGGGGCGAGGCCAAAGAGCAAAGCCGTGAAGACCGCGACCCCGACGGTGAACAGCAAGACGGGAGTGTTGAGGGCGATGACGGACTCGTCGGGGATGGTTCCGATGGGGACCAGAGCAATGATGGCGCGCAGGCCGAAGGAAGCCAGCGGCACGCCGAGCGCGGCGGCAGCCAGGGCGAGCAGGAGACTCTCGGTGAGCAACTGGCGGATGAGCCGGAGGCGCCCCGCCCCGAGCGACGCGCGGACGGCCATTTCCTTTTGCCGCGACGCGGCGCGGGAGAGCAGGAGATTGGATACGTTGGCGCAGGCGATGAGAAGGAGCAGGCCGACCGCGGCGAACAGGATCCAGAGCGTCTGCCGAAGGCCGCTGGGGAAGCTTTCTTCGAGGTCGATGAGGCTGATGCGCCAGACCTCAGGGAACTGGGCGGGCTGCTGCTTTTGGAGGTCCTCGAAGATGGGGTGGAGGTCGGCCTCGGCCTGCGCCTCGGTGACGCCGGGTTTCAGACGGCCGAGGAGGTGGGCGGAATTGA
>DASQHK010000252.1:0-2791 GCA_035632135.1 Bryobacterales bacterium | reverse complement strand
ATCGACGACGTTGGGTTTGGGGGATCGGAAACAACCTGGAGCGGATACTACTGGCACGTCGCCCGCGTATGCAAGCAGCAAGAGATTGCCGGGTTCCACGGGCGCTAAAAAGCGCTCGATCTTACAGCCAATGCGGTCCATCGCCTTGCCCACCGCATCGGTAGGCGTGGCCGGAGCCGTGGTCGAAGCGATCAGCACGACGGTGGGATGGGCGCGCAGCAGGTGATCCAGGGCGTGGGCCAGGTGCGCTTCTTCTTCCACCGCCGTGAGCACAAACGTCGCTCCCGTGCAAAGCCCCGCCAGCCGGGTCCTCATAATACCTTCAAACAGTTGCCGCGCCCGCTCGCCCTGCAACGGATCGCAATACAGCACGGCCACCACCGGCTGCCGGATCGGCCGCGCCTGCAGGATCGGCCCGCCCGCGCGTAGCATGGCTCGCGTGGCGTCCATCTCCTCTTGCGGCACGGCGAACGGGGCCGTCTTCACCGTCGCCACCCGCTGCCCGGCCGCCGCGAACGAGAAATTCGGCCCCGTCGCGACCGCCACGAAACCGGCCGAGTTAACCTGCCGCAGCAGTTGATCGTCCACCAGCAGGCAGCAGTTCTCCGTGGCGATCAGGTTGGCCCGGCCGCCCGCCACCAGCTTGATTTCCAGACTCCCGCACGCCGCCTCCGACGCGATCACGCTGGCCGCATAGTCCTCCGCCACCTCCCCCTGCTCCAGCTCCGCCACCCAGATGCGATCGAGCCCTTCGGCATCGAGCAGCCGGATGTCCTCTTCGCTGAGCAGGTGGCCTTTCGCCATCAGCTTTTTCCCAGAAGAGCGAAAAATCGGATGAAACAACAAACGCCCGAGGGACTGCTTTACTTCCATGGCCTGCATTTTCACCGCCCACCTCCTGAGCCCTATCCTCGCCTTGCCAACTGCTCTTCCGCGGGATGCATCCCATCTCCCCCGCGGCCGCGTCCCAGAATCGCTCGCGCTGCTGACTGACGCCCGAGCGAATCAATTATACGGCTATATAGTATAATGACAAGCCAATTCGTCTCAAATCTTTCTAATATACACAATATTTTTATACTAAATGCCGGCGGCCGAAAACAGCAGAAAGCCCCTTGTGGTGGAGTTGCTGGCAGCTACAAGATATTGTGGTTGTTGAGGATAGGAAACGCCGGCGCGAAATGCTTGGTACCTGCTTCCGGAGCCTTCAGCCAGCGCGCTACGGCGATTTCGTCGCAGCAATCCTGCTTGGGACACAGCCGGCAATCGCGCCACGCCTTCCACGGAACCAGCGCGCGATCGATGGGCGCGAATCCGGCGCGCGCGAAGAAATCCACCTCATACGTAAACGCGAAAACCATGTCGAGATTGCGGGCCCGCGCTTCCCGCAGAATGGCGGCGACGATGCGCCGCCCCAGCCCTGCGCCGCGCCGCTCCGGCGCTACCGCCAGCGACCGCAATTCAGCGACTTTCGGCGTATAAAGCCGCAGCACCGCGCAGGCGATTATCGTGCGCTTTTCGGCGATAATGCGAAAATCGGCTACCGCTTTTCGTAAGTCCTGCTCGCTGCGCGGCAGCAGGATGCCCTGCTCGGAGTAGTGCCGGATCAGCGCGGCGAGCGCGGGAATGTCCGATGGCCGCGCCCGGCGCACGCGGGCCGCCGCCGGCGCGCGACTTGCCGATGTGAGCGTGGCCGTCATGATGCAGCGACGGGGGCGGCGGCGGCGACAGCGGTGCCCGCGGCCTCGCCCGCCAGCAGTTGCTCCAGCACGCCCGGCCGGCTGCCGGCGGCGATGCGAACCTCCGGCACGCCCTGCCGCACCGCCTCCGAGCACGCTCGCAGCTTGGCCTCCATGCCTCCGGTGGCGATGCCGCTCTCCACAAGCGCCATGGCCTGTTCGGCCGTGAGCTGCCGCAGCAGGCGCTTCTCGCCGTCCAGCGCGCCTTCTACGTCGGTCAGAAAAATCAGCCGCGCCGCGCCGAACGCAGCCGCGCACGCGACAGCCATTTGGTCCGCGTTGACGTTGTAAAGCTCCCCGCGCGCGCCCGCCCCCAGGCACGCCACCACCGGAACGTAGCCTTCGCCGGTGAGCAGATCGAGCAGCGCCGGCCGCACGCGCTCGATGCGTCCCACCGCGCCCAGCTCGGGCGAAAGCGGCGAAGCCTCGGTCAGCCCGGCGTCCGCCCCGGTGAGCCCCACGGCGCGCGCCCCCGCCGATTCCAAAGCGCCCACCAGCTCCGTGTTGACCTCGCCCGCAAACACCCTGACCACCCCCTCCAGGATCTCCGGCGTGGTCACTCGCAGCCCGTTCACAAACCGGCTCTCGATGCCGCGCTCGGCCAGGTACCGGCTCAGCCGCTTGCCGCCTCCGTGAACCACCACCACGCGATGGCCCTGCCCGGCGACCCCGGCGATCTGCGCCGCCAGTTGGCCCCGGATGCTCGCGTCGTCGAGCAGAGTGCCCCCAAGCTTGATGAGCAGCTTCACTCCAGGGTCTCCGTCTCCGCCAGGCCCAGCAGCAGGTTCATGTTCTGCACGGCCTGACCCGCCGCGCCTTTCACAAGGTTGTCGATCGCCGCCACCACCACCACCCGGCGCGTGGCCGCATCGGCCTTCACGCCGAGGTCGCAGAAGTTCGTGTGCGCCACGCCGTGCAGGTCGGGCGTGCGCCCGCCGTCGTGGACCCGCACAAACGGCTCCCGCCCGTAGCGCTCGCGATAGATGCCGGTGATTTCTTCGGCGCCCATCTCCCGGCTGGCCCGGAAGTAAATCGTCTCCAGGATTCCCCGG